>CAZKJY010000433.1:0-2092 GCA_964553165.1 uncultured Enterobacteriaceae bacterium | reverse complement strand
AAGCATCCGCGCCAGATTTACAGCGGGCTATTCCAGAACGACAATACACTCCTGCGGGTTCCAGTTGGAATCGTTACTCTCTTTCTTGAAATTTCTGCTGACTACCCAGGGCTCCTGTAAAAAAACCGGGTCTTCCACAATGATGGTATCGAACAACCAGTCGTGGCCATCTGCCAGCGCAATGACTTCAATGTATTCCGTGATTGTCGTCTGATTACTGTAGGGAATGCCATTCTTCCTCAAATAGCCGGGAATGAGATTGCTGGTATGGGCAACCAGGGTTCTGCCCTTGTTGCCAAATCCGCCCCGGGTACCCAGTGAGCCCCCAGTCGGGCGTTCAATTCCCCGATCCCAGGAAGCAACAGTGAAACCCTGGCGGGAGGGTGCGCCCGGATCTGCATTTTCATCGAAATGAAAAAGCCGGGTCTGCATGCCAGCGTCAATCTCCATTTTCAGGGTCTCGTCATTTTCCCAGCTGATGCGCAGACGGGTGGGTTCATTCATGATGGCAGGGGCACCGTAGCCCATGCATTCATTGCCTCTGTCATTCTCAGGTCGCCATTGCATGGCAAGTTCTCTGGCAGCTTCGTTTACCGGAATGCTGGTGAAGTCCCCGATAAGCGGAGTGACCATGCGCCACATCCAGTCTTCGGTAACCACAGCCACCCAGGTGCCAGTCAGGTCAGCCAGGGCAGCCTCCCGGCCAGATTGTTCCGGCTGTGCATAAACAGCATGCAGAGAACTTGCGGCGAATAACAGGAAAGTGGCAGTGATTTTAGTTTTCATGGATTCAGTTCCTTTCCTGTTGCAGGCTTTCATAGATGGCCGTGACAAATTCGATATTGCTTGGTCCACCCCGGTGACCGCCATATTCGGTGTCATAGTCAAAGGTCGGGTCACTGGCAAGGACTTCCTGCAGGGAGGCTCCCTTATCCATCAGGTCCATGACTCTGTCGCGGACAATGTAGACCATGTTGCGGTACTCAACGACGTCAATTTCATCACCAATGCGGCCATGGCCAGGGACGACATAGGTGCCGCCTTCGGCAAAGGGACCCGGGACCATGATTTCCAGAATGAAATTAAGGGCATCAATCAGTCCGTTGATGCTGCCGCCACGTTCAATGTCGATATCCGGGTATAAGCCCGGGGTAAAGATGTCACCTGTACTGATGACATCAGAATCCCTGAAGTACACGATGCTGTCCCCGTCGGTGTGCGCATTGGGCATGTGGTAGACTATGATGGCTTCATCATTTTCATAAAAGTCCTTGCTGCGGGTGTAATAGGTATTGGTTACGGTCAGGGAGGGGATATCATGTTCGGTCAGATAAAAGCGGTTCAGCAAATTCTCATGCGCCAGAACAGTGACCCCTTCGGTTGCGCCGCCGATGGCCACCGATTCATCCGCTCTCGAAAGCACGATGCCGGTTCTGTCTCCCATGGTAGCGATGATTGCATTGCCGGCAACGTGTTCGGCATCCAGGTGTGTGCTGATCAGATAATGAACCGGTCGATCCGAGATTTCCCGGATCATGGTCATCATGGCAGGAATGACTTCGGGGCGGGGTGAGTCGACAAAAACCAGTGAATCATCACCGATCTGCACCGTGACATTCACTTCTCCTCCATAAAGCATGTAGACCTGATCGTTCACAGGCAAGAGGCGTAATGAGTCATCGTTCATTGCCTGTGAATAGGCTGTTGAGACAGGAAGCAAACTGCAGAACACTGAAACAACGCTGATTATTTTATTGAAAAAGTTCATGAGCCCTGTTTCCCTCTAGTCGCATTCGTCTGTGCTACAGAATTGCTGATCCCCAAGCAGTGGCCCCATGTTCTCCCTGTATTCGGGATACAGGGTTTCAGCGCCACCACGTACACCACTCATCGGCAGGCGGTAATTTTCGGCAAATTCTGTCAGGAAGGGGTTCTCGCCAGGAAGATAGTTTGGCACCAGATTATCCGGATTGACGGGGACTTCCTGGGAATAATCGCAGTTAAAAAAGTCCATTTTAAAACTCGGGTCATAGACCCAGTCCTGACTGCGGACGAGGGGTTCGGTAAAAAAGACCGGGTCTTCAACCACGGT
>CAZKJY010000432.1:0-2095 GCA_964553165.1 uncultured Enterobacteriaceae bacterium | reverse complement strand
CGTGGGTTGGTATACGAATACCTCAGTGAGAACTAACCGTATTGCCCGTAACGATGCCTACAACCTGTATCTGGCCTACCACGAAGGCAATGGCGGCTGGTCACGAGGCACATACCGCAATAAAGGCTGGCTGATGGATGTTGCGCGCAATGTTCAGAACACCTCCAACCTGTATCAAAACCAATATCAACGCTGTGAGCGGGAGTTAGGCCGTAACTGGTTCATGAGGCTTTTCTTTTGAGCTGGTGGGGTAAACTAATCGGCGGAACCTTCGGGTTCATGCTGGGAGGCCCGCTGGGCGCAGCACTGGGCGCAGCGCTCGGGCATAATTTCGACAGGGGGATGCAGCGTATTGATGCGGATGGCATCAGTTCCGGTGCTGATGTTGAAAAAATCCAGTCAGCCTTCTTTACTGCCAGTTTTTACATGATGGGCCATATCGCCAAGGCGGATGGACGGGTCAGCCCGCAGGAGATTCAGGTTGCCCAGCAGGTCATGCAGCAGATGAACCTGTCGGCACAGCAGAAGAAAGTCGCGATCCGTTTATTCGACCAGGGCAAAAATCAGGACATTCCGGCTGCCGATATCCTTGAGCAATTCAGAAAAGAGTGCCACCGTCGTCGTAATCTGATCCAGATGTTCCTGGAAATACTCATCATGACTGCCTACGCCGATGGCAGTCTGCATCAGGCAGAAGAAAAAATCCTCTGGGACTGTGCCAATCAGCTTGGTTTCAACAAATTTCTGTTTCGTCAGATACTCAACAGCATCAAGGCCCAGCACCACTATCACCAGCAGGGTGGGCAATCTTCAGGCCGCAGCGCTGCTGACAGCAGAAGCATGAGCCTGGATGATGCCTATAAATTACTGGGGATTGCAGCCTCTGCCAGTGATCAGGAACTCAAAAGGGCCTATCGCAGGCAAATGAACCAGCACCATCCGGACAAACTCGTCTCCAAGGGACTGCCACAGGAAATGATGGAAATAGCCAATCAGAAAACCCAGGATATCAGAACGGCTTACGAACTGATCAAGCAGAAACGGAAAAGTTAATTAACATTAACTTTTACCATTAACTATTTGATTATTATAGTTTATTTATTTTTAGATCTAGCTTTTCCAGCGCATCCTGACAGCCACTGTGACTGATCACGCCGATACTGGCCTGAGCCGGGTCCAGATATTTTTCCGCCACGGTTTTAAGTCTGGCAATATCGACTTCCAGCACGGCCTGTCTGAAACTGGCCCGATAGGCTTTGGTGCGGCCAAACAGCTCATTGTAATAGGCCTGCTTGGCCGTGCCTGCCGGTGAAGCGGGCCGATCAAGACCCGAAATCACGCCGAGAATGGCTTCTTCCAGCTTGCTGGGATCATGCTTTTCGTCGTACAGCCATGCCAGTGAGCGCCTGAAATCTTCCAGAGTGTCTTCCAGGCGAGGGTCCCGGTACGAAAAGAAACGGAAACTGGCGGAACCGGAATCCTGTCCGGCGCCGGCACCATAGGCTCCGCCTTTTTCCCGGATGGCGCTGTGTAGATAGCCGTTTCTCAGAAACCCGGCCAGCACCGTGAGCGCCGCTGCATCCTCGTGCCCGGCTGCGACAGTCGGAAAGGCCATGGCACAGAAATTCACCTGGGTATTACAGAGCCAGGCTTCTCGCACTGTTTCTCTCTGTGCGGGCAGTGTAAACAGGCTGTCTGTGATTTCTGCCTCCTCAGGCCACACCTGTTGCATCGCTTTGACAAGCGCCTCCTGCTGACTTGCTTCAGCAACACAGAGCAGACTTTTCTGGCCGGTCAGTAGCCGGTGATGCAGGGCTTGGAGCTGTTCAGCAAAAACCTGCAGCTGATTCTCGTCACGAAAGGATTGCAGCAGGGATTTCAGACGCCTGATACCCAGCAGACCGGAATTCTGGTAACTGAGCAGGGCAATTGGACTCATCCGGCTGCTGGCAATCCCCATCGCCAGTGCATGTCCCTGACTGACCACACTCTGCTCCTTGTGACTGGCAATCTGTCGCATCAGTTCATGAATCCGTTCCAGGTCATCAAATCGGCATTCCATCAGACTTGCCCGTTTCAACTGGCTTGCGTTTCC
>CAZKJY010000431.1:0-2105 GCA_964553165.1 uncultured Enterobacteriaceae bacterium | reverse complement strand
AGAGAGTTCGCTAGCCCCTCTCCCAAGGGGGCGGTGGCCACCAGAAAATTGTTGATGGGCATGATCTTGCCGGATATACGAGGTTCGAGATTACCCAGGTAGCCATTGCATGCCAGCACCAGGTGTTTGGCCCTGACGGTAGAGCCATTGGTTGTGGAAACCGTAATATCCTGCCCTTGGCTACGGTATGACACTACAGGGCTACATTCGAACAGTTGCGCGCCAGCTGTTTTGGCGGCCTGTGCTAGACCCAATGCATAGTTCAGTGGGTGGAGGTGCATGGAAGCGGTATCGTGCAGTCCGCCGTAAAATACAGAAGTTCCCAGCAGCTCAGAGACTTCATCCCTGGAAATGGCACGTGCCTGGGTGTAACCATAGCGTTGCTGGAGAAAATCGACTTCTGCGCGAAAATCTGCCGTGTAGCGGGGTTTGTGAGCCACATGCAGGATGCCTTTCTGGAGATCACAATTGATGTGATGTTGCTCGATCAATGTTTTAACCAGTGCCACAGCGTCCAGCCCGGCTTGCCAAAGCTTTGCGGCAATGGCTGTGCCATACAGTTTTTCCAGATCCTCCTGGTGGCGTCGTTGCCCCGTGCCCACATGACCGCCATTGCGACCCGAGGCACCACTGGCAATGTGGTGAGAATCCAGAACGGCCACCTTGCAGCCAGCTTCACTCAAGTGCAGCGCGGTGGATAAACCGGTATAACCACCGCCGATAATACAGACATCAACGGCGATATCCTCGCCCAGAACGGGACACGACAAATCGTAGCGTCGACTGGCTTCATAGTAGCAATCTGGATATTGACGTAGTTTTGTCATGACCTGGCCCAATCACAGAGAAATCGCGCTAATTTAAATAAATAATTAGGTATACACTACCATGCAGTAGGTAAATTTAAGGATTTTGCTATGCAGGAAGATCAGGAGCTGGCTGATTGGCTGAAGGCCAATAATATCAGCGAAGTGGAATGTCTGGTGCCAGATATGACAGGCTCGGCCCGTGGCAAGTTTATCCCGGCGAACAAATTTCTCAAGGAGGAGAGCCGGTTGCCCGAGAGTATTCTGGTACAGACTGTAACCGGAGATTTTAGTGATCGCTTTTGGGGCGTCTATAGCTCCAGTGATGGCGATATGATTCTGGAACCTGACCTTTCAGCAGTTCGCAAAGTGCCCTGGGCTAACGAATCCACAGCACAGATCATCCACAACTGTTTTGACAAGGATGGCAACCCGCATCCGCTTTCCACGCGCAATGTCCTGAAAAAGGTTTTGGATCTTTATGCGCAGGAGGGGTGGCATCCTATCGTAGCCCCCGAAGTGGAGTTTTACCTGATCGAACGCAATCTCGACCCAGATGTTGAACTGAAGCCGCCAACAGGGCGCTCGGGCCGTCCTGAGACAGCCCGTCAGTCCTACAGTATTGATGCCGCAAATGAATTCGAGCCCTTTGTTGAAGATATGTATAACTACTGCAACGTGATGGAGCTGGATGTCGATACGTTGATTCACGAGTCCGGACCCGCACAACTGGAAATCAATTTTCTGCATGGTGATGCGCTGGATCTTGCTGATCAGGTATTCATCTTCAAGCGCACCATCCGTGAAGTGGCCATGAGGCACAATATCTACGCCACCTTCATGGCCAAGCCTATGAAAAATGAGCCGGGGAGTGCCTTGCATCTGCACCAGAGTATTAACGATCAAGACGGCAAGAATATTTTTTCCACCGAAACGGGCGAGGAGAGTGACTACTTCCGCTGGTACATTGGTGGATTACAGAAATACTCAAATAGCGTGATTTCCTTCTTTGCGCCAAACGTCAACTCTTACCGGCGTTTCACAAAAGATGTGTCAGCACCCATCAACCTCTGCTGGGGTTATGACAACCGTACAGCGGGTTTGCGCATCCCGGACTGTACACCAGCTTCCCGACGAATTGAAAACCGGTTTCCCGGTGCTGATGTGAACCCCTATCTGGCAGTCGCTGCGTCACTTGCCTGCGGCTACCTGGGAATCAAAAACCGTATTGAGCCTACGCCTCCACACAGCGGTAACGCCTACGAGGAAGAGATCATGTTGCCCAGAAGCTTGGAGGAG
>CAZKJY010000430.1:0-2114 GCA_964553165.1 uncultured Enterobacteriaceae bacterium | reverse complement strand
ATCTGACCGTTCATCAGGCTTGACCAGATATTTTCCGGATTCCACATCATGCCAAGACCATTAACCACATTTAACTCAGGCTGAGCCGGGTCAGGTGTTCCAAGAGTCAGAACCCTGACCAGCACCAGTAATGCACACACTATCAGCAGTGGCATGGCATAAAGACAGAAGCGTTCAATGCCGCGTTGCAAGCCCTGGTAAATCAAGGCGAAGTTCAGGATAAAACAGATCAATAAGGTAATGATTGCCGGACTTAGCTCGCCACTGAGCAAAAAGCCATCCTGCCCGGCACCGGTAAAGGAGGTAAAAAAATCGACGTAGGCTGTCTGTTCTGAGCCCAGGGACAACTGGCCCGTTGCCATGTACCAGGCATAGGCCAGACACCAGCCTTCTATAAAGACGTAATACATATAAATGATCACTGGTACAGTCATGCTAATGACACCCCCATAGGGCGCAGCTGGATTTCGCCAGATGGTGCGGTAAATACCCGGTGAAGAATTGAAACCCCGGCTGCCCCCGAAACGACCCATTGACCATTCCGACCATGCCAGTGGTATGCCAAGGATCAGGAGCGCAATGAAATAGGGAATCATGAACATACCACCCTCAAACTGGGCGGCCTGACCCGGAAAACGCAGGAAATTGCCCAGTCCGACAGCGGAACCCATAACAGCCAGAATCACGCCAATGCGGGTCCCCCAGCGTTCGGTCTTTTGCGGGTTTGATTGTGGTGGTGCTTGTAAAGGAATGTCGATGTCGCTCATGAATACTACTTATTGTTGCAAACTTTAGAACATACCGTTACCCAGTCCCCATGGCAATCCCCAATATTTAGCATTGTCTGATCAAAAAGACTCCTTATAATGCCAATGAAACTTTCCGCTTAAATAATAAGAACATCAGGTCATCTCCATGCAAAAATTTCAAGAACCCAATGAACACATCGAAGAAGTCGCCGGCAATGGTTTATTGCACCGGCGTGCTTTCCTGAAAGCCGGGGCCGCCACAGCTGGCAGCCTTGCCTTTCTCAAAGCCAACGCAGCACCACCTGAGGTTGATCCCTGGACCCAGGTTCCCGGAAGACCCCCAGAGGAATATGGCAACCGTTCTCCCTTTGAAGAAAATGTGAAACGCCTGGCCGGCTTCCAACCACCTGCGCTGGGTGCTGGCGCCTCACGCACACCACTGGGGGATCTGGAAGGCATTATTACGCCCGGCGCGCTGCATTTTGAACGGCACCATAACGGTATTCCGGCAATCGACCCTTCCCAACACAGACTTCTGATTCATGGCCTGGTGGACCGCCCGCTGATTTTTGATCTGGATACCCTCAGCCGTTATCCCCTTGTCTCCCGCATCCACTTTGTGGAATGTTCCGGCAACAGTGCTGCCCTTAACGCGCCACAAGCATCACAGGCTTCTGCCCAGGCACTTCATGGTCTGCTCTCCTGCAGCGAATGGACCGGGGTCCCGGTTTCTGTTTTGCTGGATGAGGCCGGCGTACAGCCTGAAGGTAAGTGGGTCCTGGCGGAAGGGGCCGATTCAGCATTGATGAGCCGCAGTGTCCCCATGAGTAAAATTCTTGATGATGCCATGATTGCCATCTACCAGAATGGCGAACGTCTCAGGCCCGGCAATGGTTATCCGATGCGCCTGCTGCTGCCAGGCTGGGAAGGCAACATGAATGTCAAATGGCTGCGCCGGATCAAGGTTACCGAAGGACCGACCATGACCAAGGACGAGACCTCCAAATATACAGACCTGCTACGCGATGGCACGGCAGAAATATTCACCTTCCCTCTGGGCGTGAAATCCGTCATTACCTCACCTTCAGGCGAACAGACCATGCAGGGTCCGGGGCTTTACCAGATTTCCGGCCTCGCCTGGACCGGTGCCGGGCGAATTCGCCGGGTTGAAGTTTCCGCCGATGGCGGCAGGACCTGGGCCGAGGCAGAATTGAGTGATCCTGTCCTGTCGAAAGCCCTGACCCGCTTCCGCCTGCCCTGGCGCTGGAACGGCGCACCGGCCATTCTGCAAAGCCGGGCCATTGACGAAACCGGTGCCGTCCAGCCGACCCGGGAAGCACTGATGAGCCAGATCGGACCACAGCG
>CAZKJY010000429.1:0-2128 GCA_964553165.1 uncultured Enterobacteriaceae bacterium | reverse complement strand
TCCGGAAGACCAGGCGGAGCGTTTTCATGCCCAGGTTGCGGAAAAGAATGCCGGGGACCACGAGGCCATGCACTTTGATCATGACTATATCACCGCCCTGGAATACGGTTTGCCACCAACAGCCGGAGAGGGTATCGGGATTGACCGTCTGGTGATGCTGTATACGGATTCGCCTTCCATCCGCGATGTGCTGCTGTTTCCGCACATGCGCCCGCAGCATGACTGACTCGGGTTCTACTGCAAACATTCAACTGCAGGCTTCCTGGCTGGCGGAACTGGAGACGGAGTTCCAGCAGGACTACATGCAGAAACTGAAAGCATTCCTGCAGGCCGAAAAAGCGGCGCATAAACAGATCTATCCGCCGGGCAATCTGATCTTCAATGCGCTTAATACGACTCCCTTTGATCAGGTCAAAGTTGTCATCCTGGGCCAGGATCCCTATCACGGTCCCGGACAGGCACATGGGCTGTGCTTTTCCGTACTGCCCGGCGTGGACATTCCGCCTTCGCTGATCAATATCTACAAGGAATTACAGGCCGATCTTGGAATTGCGCCGGCCATTCATGGCTGTCTGTCACACTGGGCGGAACAGGGCGTCCTCTTGCTGAATGCTGTCCTGACGGTTGAGAGAGCGCGGGCAGCTTCCCATCAGGGCAAAGGCTGGGAGCAGTTCACCGATAAAATCGTGCATTGTCTGAACGATAAAAGACAGGGGCTGGTGTTTCTCCTCTGGGGTTCCTACGCGCAAAAGAAAGGCCAGTTCATCGACCGCCAGAAACATCTGGTGCTGCAGTCGGCACATCCCTCGCCACTGTCGGCGCACCGGGGGTTTCTGGGTAACCGGCATTTTTCACAAACCAATGATTACCTCATAAGGCAGGGCAAGACAGCCATCGACTGGCAACTCCCTGAGCAGTGAAAGAATGGCTGGCTAGTCGCCCTGATAGATACAGGCGCTGGTGCAGGTTTCAGCAATAACGATTCTGGACAGAGCCGGCAGTTGAGGTTTGATACGCTGCCACAGCCAGATGGCCAGTTGTTCACTGGTCGGGTTTTCCAGACCGGGAATCTCATTCAGATAATAATGGTCGACTTCCCGGATGATGGGTTTGACGATGTCCTTGATCTCAGCAAAGTCCATGATCCAGCCGCTTTGGGTATCCGGCTTGCCACTGACATGAACCTGCACCCGGTAGGAGTGACCATGCAGGCGCCCGCACTTATGCCCCTCAGGGACATGTGGTAATGAATGCGCGGCTTCGAAACTGAATTCCTTGTAAATTTCCATGCGTATCCTGAATGACTGAACAGGTCGCAGATGGTAACGACTCCAATATTGGCTGTACAGAGGGGAGGGCTCGGTTTGAATTATTTATTCTTCCCGGTAATTGCTGAAATCAGGTTCTGCGACACGCCAAAAGACGTACATCCCTGTACAGGCTCGGCTGGTGACCTCCTGTCACCAGACGGTCGCAGAACCTGATTCCAACAATCACCTGAATTTTTAATTCAAACCGAGCCCTCTCCTCTGGTGGAACCACATGCACTTTAGGGAATATTGCTTATAATGCCGTGAAGCCATGGAACTTCAGTCGTGATGCCAGTTTTCAAATTCATACTTCACTTCCTGCACCGCGCAAAATTACAGTTGCTCAAAGGGGCCAGGCTTCCGCTTTTTCTTGGGCTGCTGGCGATGTTGCTGACCCTGTGGCTGCATATCAGTGCTCCACCCGCCATTCGTACCTTCATCGGCCGTCTTGATAACGTGATTTATGATCTGCGTTTTAATCTGTTTCTGCCCTCCAGGGGCAACGGAGAGCATAAAATAGTCATTGTCGACTACGATCAGCGAAGTCTGGATGCCGAAGGGCAGTGGCCCTGGTCCCGCTTCAAGATTGGTGACCTGGTGGAAAAACTGGCGGATGCCGGAGTGCTGGTTATCGGCTTTGATGTCACTTTCCCTGAGCCTGCGAGGAATCTGGCACTTGAACTGGAAGAAAGACTCGGGGCCCAAAGCCGGGAACTCATCAGTGACCTCGACCGGGTTCAGCAGGCTCTCGACGCGGATTCCTACTTTGCCGAAAAGCTGCAGTCCACGGACGTCGCACTGGGGATGTCTTTTCGCAT
>CAZKJY010000428.1:0-2133 GCA_964553165.1 uncultured Enterobacteriaceae bacterium | reverse complement strand
GCAACCTGAGCAGCAATGCCGGTGACTTTCTGACCCGGCTGGAAAGCGAAGAAAAAAGCAAAACTGGCATCAGCACACTGAAGGTGGGCTATAACCGGGTACATGGCTATTACATTGAAATAAGCCGGCTGCAATCCGCACAGGCCCCGGCCGACTACATCCGCCGCCAGACCCTGAAAAATGCCGAGCGTTTTATTACCCCAGAACTCAAGGAATTTGAAGACAAGGTATTGAGTGCAAAAAGCAAATCCCTGGCCCGCGAAAAACTGTTATACGAGCAATTACTGGATACCCTGGCCGGGCAACTGAAAGCCCTGCAGGACAATGCCTACAGTCTGGCCGAGCTGGATGTTCTGACAAATTTTGCCGAGCGTGCCCAGGCTCTGGATCTGAGTTGTCCAACCCTGAGTCAGGAACCTGGTATTCTCATCAAACAGGGACGGCATCCGGTGGTGGAACAGGTGATGGAGGAAGCCTTTGTCGCCAACGACCTGGCGCTTTCTCCGGACAGCAACATGCTCATGATCACCGGGCCTAACATGGGGGGTAAATCCACCTACATGCGTCAGACCGCGATCATTGTCCTGCTCGCCCATACCGGCTGCTTTGTCCCGGCAGCCTCGGCCATCATTGGGCCGGTTGATCGAATTTTTACCCGCATTGGTTCTTCCGATGATCTGGCCGGTGGTCGATCCACCTTTATGGTCGAAATGACAGAAACAGCCAATATCCTCCACAATGCCACGGCTTCCAGTCTGGTACTGATGGATGAAATCGGGCGTGGCACCAGTACCTTTGACGGTCTTTCACTGGCCTGGGCGTCTGCCGTGTATATCGCCACGCAGATCAAGGCACAGACGCTCTTCGCGACGCATTATTTCGAACTGACTGCCCTGGCGGATCAGTTCAGTAATATCCGTAACGTCCATCTCAATGCCACGGAACATGATCAGGGTATTGTGTTTCTGCACAGCGTTGAAGACGGACCGGCCAATCAGAGCTATGGACTTCAGGTTGCGCAGCTGGCGGGCATCCCGAGAAGCGTCCTGGAACAGGCCAGACTCAAACTCCGCCAACTTGAAACGGAGCCTGATAAACAGGCAGCGCCTGTGTCCATCCAGAGTGATCTATTCAGTACAGGCAGCCCGCATCCGGCTCTGCAGAAGCTGCTTGAGATCAACCCGGACGAGCTCAGTCCCCGGCAGGCCCAGGACCTGATCTATGCCCTGAATAAACTGGTGCGCGAGTCTTAAATCTTGCTAAAATGCCCGCCCTGAACTGCATTAAGGAGATTGAGGATGACCTTTGTCGTTGGTGAAAACTGTATCCGTTGTAAACATACTGACTGTGTCGAAGTCTGCCCCGTAGATTGTTTCTATGAAGGCCCCAACATGCTGGTCATTAATCCTGACGAATGCATTGACTGCGCACTCTGCGAACCCGAGTGTCCGGTTGATGCGATTTATGCGGAGGATGAACTCCCGGAGGAACAGGCTGAGTTTCTGGAATTGAACGCTGAACTCAGTGAACAGTGGCCAAACCTGACTGAAATGAAAGAGCCCCTTCCCGATGCGGAAGAATGGGCTGACAAACCGAACAAGCGACAATATCTGGAACGCTAGACCTGAAACGCAAGTTTGCGCCGAACCCGAGACGCTGTTGAGGTTCAGGTTTTATCCGGCAGATCCAGCGTCAGGCCTTCCCTTTCCACAAAGCGCCGCAATCGTGACAGCGCTTCAATCTGTATCTGTCTGACCCGTTCCCGGGTCAGGCCGATTTCAGCCCCTACCTCATCCAGGGTGCTGCTTTCATAGCCAAAAAGTCCAAAGCGTCTGGCCACAATTTCAGATTCACGGGCATTGAGTCGTTCTATCCAGTGCTCCAGCTTCTGTTTGAGATCCTCCTGCTCAAGAATCTGTTCAGGGTCACAGTTATCCTCATCGGGAAACACATCCATCATGCTCCTGTCCTCATCTTCCGGTAAGGGCGTATCTGCGGAGCATACCCTGATTTCTTTCTTGCGCAGCTTGCTGATGTAGTCAACAGACTTGTTCATTCTTGCCGCCAGCTCTTCATCGCTGGGTTTCCTGCCCAACTCATTCGTCAGCTGTTTCATCACCCTGGTACAGGCAT
>CAZKJY010000427.1:0-2138 GCA_964553165.1 uncultured Enterobacteriaceae bacterium | reverse complement strand
GCCGGAGTCCATGAATGAACTCGGGCTCTTCTATGCCGCCTACGGTGATCTGGATCGGGCCCGTCAAACGCTTGAACATGCCCTTGATCTGTCAGCATATTATCTGCCTGCCATGCTGAATCTGTCTGATCTGTATCGGGCACTGGAGCGGGATGACCTGGCAGAACCCCTGCTGGATGCTGCGCTGCAGCATTACCCGGAATCAGCAGATGCCAATCATTCACTGGGGCTGTTATATGTGCGTACTTTTCGGCTGCCGGAATCCCTCGCCCTGTTTCAGGAGGCCAGCGAACTGGCGCCGGAGAATCCACAGTATGTTTTTGTCTATGCCGTGGCACTGGCAGAACTGGATAGAACCGATGAGGCAATTACCGTGCTGGAAACAGCGCGTCAGCGATTTCCCAATGATGCGCAGATACGCAATGCCCTGGAAGCCTACCGCAACCGGTAATCAGATGGCGGTATTGTCGAAGAAGCGATCAAGTGCCTGCAGGTTAGATTCAGCACCCGGCAGGTAAGGATTGATTTCCAGCGCCCTGATCAATGCATTACGGGCATCGTAGTACTGTTCCAGTTCCACATACACCATCCCCAGGCCGGAAAGTGCCCCGAAGTGATTTGGCTCAAGTTCCAGCGTCTTCATGATGTCAGCCAGGGATTGCCGGTAATTGCCGAGTAAAAAGTGCGTCGTGGCACGCATGTTCCATGCTTCAGCAAACTCCGGGTCCAGCTCGATAATCTCGCTGAAGGATGCCAGCGCCAGACTAAGCTGGTTACCACTCATCTCATCCATGGCATAGAACATCATTTCATTGAGCTCAGGGTCCGGATGCATTGCCCAGATATCCCAGATGCGAATCTGAATCTGTTCAGCCTCTTGTTCACTTTGTGTGGATTTTAGTTCTGCAAACATCTCAGGCAGACGTGGATCACGCTGGTCAGCGAGCACGCAGGGTGAAATCATCAGGCTAAGAATAACAATAAGCGTTTTCATAGTTTGTTCATGGTGACAAAAAGCTCAGGCACTGTAAATGTTCGGGTTAAAATAGCGGGCATGGTTCCCGGTCAACACCCTCCCCATGAATAAGGAATTACTGAAAAAAGCCCGCACGATCCTTAGCCAGGCGCAAAGCGTCGTGGCGTTCTCTGGAGCCGGATTGAGTGCAGAATCGGGTATTGCCACCTTCAGAGGCAACGATCCGGATGCCTACTGGTCACGCTTTGATCCTCTGAAGCTTGCCTCTGTACAGGGCTTCGCTGAAGCTCCGGGCACTGTCATAGACTGGTATAACTGGCGAAGAAAGCAACTGGCCGAAGCCAGACCGAATCCGGCCCATCAGGCGCTGGCAACGCAAACAGGCCTGATCAATATTACCCAGAATGTCGATGATCTGCTGGAGCGCGCAGGGGTGCCTGCGGCAAACATACTGCATTTACACGGCAGCATCCTTAAAGACCGCTGCCATGCCGCTTGCGGCCACGAAGAGACAGTTTCGCTGACTGATCCGCCAGGATTGCGTAGCTGTGCGCATTGCGGAGCCAGCATGCGCCCCGCGGTTGTCTGGTTTGGGGAAATGCTTCCGCAACAGACCTGGTATAAGGCCATACAAGTATGCCGTGAAACGGACTGCCTGCTGGTGGTTGGCACCAGCGGCTCTGTCTATCCCGCCGCCAGCCTGGTGGAAGCCGCAGCAGTGTCAGGCAGCAGAATCATCGTCATCAATCCGGAACCTGGTTTAAACGGGCAAACAGCAGACGTTGAACTCAACGCTTCTGCCGGGAAGGTTCTGCCTGCACTTCTGGAGGGTTTGAAGCTTAGGTCCTGAGATTTAAGCAGGGAAAAACCTTGCAGCATTAAATCTATATATGTAGACTTATTGCATGACCCGACTACGAAGAAGCTCCAAACAGACCCTTGCAGTCCTGGAAGTACTGCTGAAACGCCACCCCTCGTGGAGTCATGGCTATGAATTGGCCAAACAGTCTGGCCTGAAGTCTGGCACCTTGTATCCGATTCTGATGCGCCTGAGTGACCGCGATTATCTCGCCTCGCAATGGGAAGAATCCCCACAACAGGGAAGACCTCCGAGACATATGTATAGACTGACTGCTACGGGCTTACGTTATGCCAGAGAACA
>CAZKJY010000426.1:0-2145 GCA_964553165.1 uncultured Enterobacteriaceae bacterium | reverse complement strand
AGAAAAATATGACTGATTTCATCAATATTTCGGGTATCAATATCGGCCCTAATTATCCACCATTCGTAATAGCGGAAATGTCCGGGAATCACAATCAATCCCTGGAAAAAGCCCTGCAGATCGTGGAAGCGGCAGCCAAGTCAGGCGTGAACGCCCTGAAAATCCAAACTTATACTGCAGATACGATGACAATTGATCTCAAAAAGGGTGAGTTCAATATTGATGATGCGTCCAGTCTCTGGGCAGGGTATTCGTTATACGATTTATACCAGTTGGCATATACACCCTGGGAATGGCACAAGCCGATATTCGAATATGCGGCCAAGTTGGGCTTGATTGGGTTCAGTACGCCATTCGATAAGTCTGCCGTGGACTTTCTGGAGGATCTTAATGTCCCTTGCTACAAGATTGCATCATTTGAAAACAATGATATTCCACTTATCAGATACGTTGCTTCCACCGGTAAACCAATGATTATCTCGACCGGTATGGCAGAGGAAGAGGAACTTCTGGAGGCAGTAGAGGCGGCACGTGACGCAGGGTGTAAACAGCTAATTCTTCTAAAGTGCACAAGCACTTACCCCGCAAATGCGGAATTTGCCAACCTGGCAACCATAAATGACATGCGGACTAAATTCGGATGCCTGGTAGGCATATCCGATCATACACTGGGTATTGGTGTGTCAGTGGCGGCAACTGCGATTGGCGCCTCAGTCATCGAAAAACATTTTACAATTTCAAGATCCGACGGCGGGGTAGATAGCGCTTTTTCCATGGAACCGGATGAAATGAGAAGTCTGGTCGAGGAATCTAAAAAGGCGCATTATTCGCTAGGTAAAATCAGCTATGGCCCGACGGATTCCGAAAAGTCATCAACCAGGTTCAGGCGATCGCTCTATGTCGTTAAAGACATGAATGCTGGCGATCAGCTAACAGAAGAAAATGTTAGATGCATCAGACCGGGTTTTGGCATGGCGCCAAAATACCAGGAACAAATACTGGGCAAGAAAGTCCTGGTGAATATATCCAAGGGCACTGCACTTTCATGGGATCTCATTGAGAAATGACTCGCTCCCTTTCCTGCATGATATCTGATGCTGGTAATAGTTAGCCATGATGCTGGCGGGGCCGAGCTCCTCAGTAGTTATGCCAAAACACTGGATATCCCATACAGGCTCGTGCTTGCAGGGCCGGCATTGTCGATTTTCCGAAAAAAGCTCGGCTCAATTTCCTCCTCGCCGCTAGAGCCAGCCTTCCTCGATGCTACGTGTGTTTTGACAGGTAGCAGTTGGAGCTCGAACCTAGAAAAAAATGCCATCGTAGAGGCCAGGAAACGGGGAATTCACGTCATTACATACCTGGATTATTGGGCAAATTACCGGCAGCGCTTCGAATTGGGAGGCTCATTGGTGCTTCCTGATGAACTCTGGGTTGGTGATGATGAAGCCATGCGGATTGCAACAGATACTTTCCCGGGATTGCCTGTGAAAATGGTGGAAAATTCGTATTTCGCAGAAATGCGGCGTACGCTATCCGAGCTTCAGCCCTTGGAAAACCCTGACAGGTCCGGTAAGACAGTGCTTTACCTTTGCGAACCCGTCAGGGAGCATGCAAAAATGCAAATGGGTGATGAAAATTCATGGGGCTATACTGAAGAAAGCGCGCTTGAATATTTCCTGGAGAATATTCGATTGCTCGGTAATGATCTGGATCACGTCGTAATCCGGCCACACCCTTCAGAAAACCCGGACAAATACAATTGGGTAAGCCGTGCCACAGAACTTGATGTATCGATCTCCATTACCAATTCGCTGCCAGCGGACTTGATGTCAGCCAGTGTCATCGCAGGATGCCAATCGACGGCCCTGGTAGTTGCCCTTAATGCAGGTAAAAAAGTTGTTTCCTGTATTCCCCCGGGGGGGAAGAAAAGTTCTCTTCCGCATGAGGGTATCCTGTCTTTGCAGGAACTCGTTGAGCTTTCGGATCATTGATGCGCCGTCGTTGTCTTCTGGTCGGATTGGGAAATATTGCGACGGGTTATGATTTGGGATTGCCTGAGTCAAAATTTGTCCAGACTCATGCACGCGCCTTGTCGCTGCATGATGCATTCGAAATCGTAGCTGCTGTCGATCCTGTAAAAGGTTG
>CAZKJY010000425.1:0-2149 GCA_964553165.1 uncultured Enterobacteriaceae bacterium | reverse complement strand
TTTCCGTCATCAGGCCACTTCCTCAAGCAGCCCCCAGCGTTTGAGGTATTTCTCACCGATTAACCTTTCGTTCTCTGTCCGGCTGCGCAAATCACAACCATTTGGCATGGTGATCTTCACAGGCAGAACCTTAAGGCGATTGGAGCCATTTTCAGGATGAAAACGAATGGACAGCTGTGCCTGCGTCGGAGTGAAGTTGCCCGATGTCAGCGGATTATGCTCAGCGAAATATTCCTGGGCATACTCGTGGAATCCGATCTCCCGTTTAGCAGGGACTTCCAGCTGGATTCGGCCATCACCTGCCAGGTCTTTCAGCTTCATCATGACAACCTGAACCGATTCAATACCGTCGTCACCATCCCAGTCCAGCGGCTGGTCCTGTAGCAGAGGCGTCAGGTCATAACGTCTTAATGGCAGACCGTCGGCTTCTACTGGCTGCTTGAGCAGATCTTCGGTGAAAGCCTTGGCGATGGTGTCTCGACGCTCCCGGCGAGCGGCAACGACTTCAATGACACCGGTATCCGGTGCATAGGTGATGGCGTGCTCAGATACCGGCCGCCGGATTCTGGAGACGATATCCTCTCCCTGAAACTCAAGATAGGAGTCAGGCAATCCCTCCTGGTAAACCATCACCTGCATGACGTCGACATCGTTTCCTTCCTCATCAGGCATGACACGCTCAAAAATCTCCAGTTTTACCTTCTCACCAAGTCCGAACAGCGATTTGATCTTGTCCTTGAAGGTGGCCAGTGAAACCGGATCAGTCGCCATGCTGACTCCGGCCTCAATCTGGTAACCACTCCAGTTTCGGCCATGACGGTACTGATCTGCATAGCGGATATCCTCCGCATGCCGGAACGCATGTGGTTCATTGATATATGCCCAGTGGCTGCGCTCAATACCATTTTGCAGATTAATGAAAGTCGGCTGGTCAGCGACAACGCTCAACAAAGCCGCCTGGCCGATCTCGTCAGCCATATGGCAGACCCGTTCTGCATCTACACGCAGACGGGCTTGATCGGCATCACTCAAGTGATCCACAAGCTGGATAACATTCTTGGCGACTTCGGTCTGGTCCTGGGACCAATCGACACCGTTTACGGCGATTTTCTTTTGGGTGAAATACTCTTTCAGCCTCTGTGGAGAGGCGTGACGGATAAAATTACGAACAATAGGCATCAATCGAGTCCTCTGGCAATATAGTTACAATAAGTTCAATGCAGTGAACCTTAAAGATATAAGCGCTTATATGCGTTGTCAAGTACCATTTGTATTCCTATAATGAACTTTTCAACTAACACACGAGGAGATTGACCGTGGCTAACCTGTTAGGGGCCAAGATAAAAGAATTACGCAAGGCGAAGGGATTAACGCTGGAACAGCTCGCAGAAAAGATCGGATCCGGTAAAAGCTACATTTGGGAGCTCGAGAACCGGGGGGTTAAACGCCCATCAGCCGAAAAGCTGACAGCCATTGCTCTGGCGCTGGATACCAGCACCGAATTTCTCATTGATAATGGTATGACAGAACCGACGGATGAAATGAAAAAGGCCGTTTTCTTCCGCAAGTTCGAAAGCCTGGGAGAGGACGAGCAGCAGAGAATCGAAGAGATCATCGATGCATGGAGCAAAAAGAAGTGACAGAAAAGAAGCGACCTCACAAGGAAGCTAACCGAATTACCCATATCCTCGACACCCTACCACCTGAGGAACGTTTTCCGGTTGATGTCAAAAAGGTCGCCCTGGAGCTGACACCCTTATTCAATGATGACCCTATCACCGATGTTCAGGGGCACAGCCTGAACAAGTTTGAAGGAGCGCTTGCCAAAGATCCGGCGGAACCACGCTGGGGGATTTTCTACAACAATAACATCCAGCATATAGGCCGTATCAATTTCACTCTGGCCCATGAGCTGGGTCACTACATGCTGCATCGGCAGGATGCCAGCCTTGATGGATTCGAGTGCGGCACAAAAGACATGCTCAGCCCTGACTCTGCCTATAAACAGCGCGAAGAAGAGGCCAACATCTTCGCGGCCAGCCTGTTGATGCCTGCAAATGATTTCCGCAAACAAACAGAAACTGAAAAATTCAGTTTCGATCTCCTCGGCCACTGCGCTGACCGTTACGAGGTATCACTGACCTCGGCA
>CAZKJY010000424.1:0-2151 GCA_964553165.1 uncultured Enterobacteriaceae bacterium | reverse complement strand
GTCACCACCCCTGCACCACTGGCCAGGTGGCTAACGATGCGCGACCGCTTGCCTGACAACGCAGTGGCTGGCAAAGCGATGATGGAACGCCCACCTTCTGACATCTGAGATCCGGTCACAAAATCCACCTGCCCGCCGAAGCCCGAGTAAACCCGGTCGCCGATGGAATCAGCACACACCTGGCCACTCAAATCCACCTGGATCGCACTGTTGATAGACATCACCCGGGGGTTTTTGCGAATCACTGCGGGATTGTTCACGTATTCAGTATCGAGAAAAACAACTTCGGTGTTGTCATCCACAAAGTCATACAACGCCCGTGAACCGAGCACGAAACTGGTGACTATTTTCCCCGGATGAACGACCTTATTGCTATTATCGACGACACCCTTCTCCATCAACGGCAAGACACCACTGGAAAACATCTCCGTATGGATACCGAGATGTCGATGACCATCAAGATGGGCCAATACCGCATCCGGGATTGCCCCAATGCCCAACTGCAGGCAATCGCCATCGCGAATCAGCTCTGCAACCAGGCGTCCAATCTGCAAATGTGTCTGGTTGGGGGTTCCCACATCCAGACAGGGAATATCACTGTCAATTTCGACGGCGTAATCAATCGTGTCAAACGGAATAGCTGCATCACCATGGGTGCGAGGCATCTGCGGATTTATCTGTGCGATGATCGTCTTGGCCACACTGGTGGCAGCCAGCGTGGCTTCCACCGACACCCCCAGGGAGCAATTGCCGTGGCGGTCCGGCGGCGATACCTGAATCAGAGCCACATCCACCGGCTGGCGGCCATTGCGAAGCATTTTTGGTATTTCCGAAAGGAACATGGGCACATAATCCGCCTTGCCCTGATTCACCAACTCTCGCGTGCTGTGGCTGACAAAGTAGCAGCGGTTGCGCAGGTGTCCATCCAGCTCCGGCTGACAGACCGCTTCCGCGTGTTCCAGGTGCAGCTGTAACAGCTGGATATCCCTATGATCCTTTGCTTTTACTGCCAGGGCTTCCAGCATTTTATAAGGAGTTGCCGCCATGGAGTGGCACCAGATGCGGTCTGACGAGCGTATGGGGGCAAGAGCTGCTTCAGCGGTTGCACAGATAACGGGCATAGCGTTGTTTCTCTCTGAATGTCCGGGAAGTGATCGGGACCATTCTAATCTGAATATATGTCGTTTGGATGAACCCTGCGCCTCAACGTCAATGGTGAAGGGTTGGGTTAAGGTAACAAGGATAACCCCCCATCAGAAGGCTGTTCACAGGATCTGCTTGTTGCAGGCTGATATTTCTGCAAGTTTACCATCGAGCATATTCAGAATGTGGCGGCGAACCATTACACCCTGAACCTTACTCATCTTATGCACCATGGGATAACTCTTCGGTTTATCCAGTAACATTTGTTACGCCGGGCTCAGCGGGGCTTCATCAGGTGAGGCAAAGTATAAGCACATCACTGAGCATGCTGTCTTTAACTGAAGCTAGTCGCTGATTGGGCTGTTGTTCCCAACGGTATAGCGACATTTGACAAACTCCCACCGCAACTGGACTCAAGTACGTACGGCCGGTGACATCACTGATATAGCTTTTTCACCAATGTCGGTTGTTATCTCTGGGCAAGGGAAATATGATCAAAGACTCATAAAGTGATGAGTGCCGTTGCGCTTTCACGAAAAAATTCGATCTGCCCAGCAAGCTCCAGGTAACAGTACGTGTTGTCGGGGTGGTACTCGGCGCAGAATTTCTGGTCAGGGCTTTATATAACAGCCTGGCCCTTGAATTGAGTACGTTCCAGGCATCAACACTGAACGCCTTTGCGCTGGTGGTGATTTCCACGCCGATAATTTATTTCTGGGTTGTGAAGCCCTATGTCAGCGCATACCAGAATGCCCTGAACCAGATTGAATATATCTCCTGCCTCGACCCCCTGACCAAGCTGGCCAACCGGCGTCTCATCTCTGTGCATGTAGGAAAAACTCTGGCCAATGCTCAACGACACGGTCTGCACGGCGCCCTGATGGTGATGGATCTCGACGGTTTTAAACCCATTAACGACCGGCACGGCCACGAGGCCGGTGATGCGGTACTGGTGGAAATTGCCCAACGCCTGCAGGCCATCGTGCGCACGGAAGATATCGTCGGCCG
>CAZKJY010000423.1:0-2152 GCA_964553165.1 uncultured Enterobacteriaceae bacterium | reverse complement strand
GCACGTTCCGGTATTTGTTACCGAAGATATGGTTGGTCATAAACTTGGCGAATTCGCTGTTACCCGCACCTACCGTGGGCATGCGGCCGACAAGAAAGCCAAAAAGCGCTAATCGATAGGTTATAAGGGTTATTAAGATGGAAACGATGTCCAGATTGAAAGGCGCTCAGATTTCTGCGCAGAAGGTACGCCTGGTGGCTGACCAGATTCGCGGAAAGGCTGTTGGTGAAGCGCTGGAAATCCTTCAGTTCAGCAATAAAAAAGGTGCGGCGCTGGTTAAGAAAGTGCTGGATTCTGCGGTAGCCAATGCTGAGCACAATGAAGGCGCAGATATTGATGATTTGAAAGTGTCAACCGTGTTTGTTGACGAAGGGATGACTATGAAGCGTGTTAAGCCGCGTGCCAAGGGCCGTGCTGACCGTATTCTGAAAAGGTCATGTCATATTACTGTTAAAGTAGCTGACAGCTAAGAAACGTCGGGAGTCTAGATTCAGATGGGTCAGAAAGTACATCCAACAGGCATACGTTTAGGTATTGTTAAAGAGCACAATTCTATTTGGTATGCAAACCGTGGTCAGTATGCCGAAAATCTGCTGAATGATCTGCAGGTTCGCGAATACGTTGAAAATAAACTGAGTCATGCATCTGTCAGCAAAGTGCTGATCGAGCGCCCGGCTCAAAACGCGCGCGTAACAATTTTTACTGCACGTCCCGGTATCGTTATCGGCAAGAAGGGCGAAGATGTTGATCGTCTGAGAAAAGATATTAGCGACATGATGGGTGTGCCTGTACAGATCAATATCGAAGAAATTCGTAAGCCTGATCTGGATGCCAAGCTGATTGCTGACAGTGTTGCTGGGCAATTGGAGCGCCGTGTGATGTTTCGTCGTGCCATGAAGCGTGCGGTTCAAAACGCCATGCGTCAAGGCGCTGAAGGCATCAAGATCCAGGTCGGTGGTCGTCTGGGTGGCGCAGAGATTGCGCGTTCAGAATGGTACCGTGAAGGTCGTGTGCCGCTGCACACACTGCGTGCCGATATTGATTATGCTACCAGCGAAGCTTCCACTACCTACGGCATTATTGGTGTGAAAGTTTGGGTCTTCAAAGGTGAAGTTCTGGGTGGTATTGAACAGGTAAGAGCCGAGCGCAAAGGCGAAAAAGCCAGCCAGGGCGCTAAAGGTCGTAACGCTCGTTAAGAGGTAAGGAATTTAATCCATGCTACAACCAAAACGTACAAAATTCCGCAAGGCCATGAAAGGCCGCAACCGCGGTCTGGCAATTCGTGGGAGCTCAGTAAGCTTTGGCGATTTTGGCCTGAAGGCTACCGGTCGTGGTCGTATCACGGCTCGCCAGATTGAAGCAGCACGTCGTGCTATGACTCGTCACATTAAGCGTGGCGGTAAAATCTGGATTCGCATTTTTCCTGACAAGCCAATCACCAAGAAGCCTCTTGAAGTGCGTCAAGGTAAAGGTAAGGGTAGTGTTGAGTACTGGGTATGTCAGATTCAGCCGGGTCGTGTTCTTTATGAAATGGATGGCGTATCTGAGCAACTGGCGCGTGAGGCTTTTGAGCTTGCGGCCAGAAAATTGCCCGTTGAAACAACTTTCGTTAAGCGGACGGTGATGTAATGAAAGCAACCGAATTACGTGAAAAATCCGCTGAGGATTTAAACAAACAATTACTGGATCTGCTGCGTGAGCAATTTAACCTGCGCATGCAACATTCCAGTGGTCAGTTGGGTCAGCCTCACCTGTTGAAGGCTGTGCGCAGAGATATCGCTCGAGTGAAGTCTGTGCTAACTGAGAAGGCAGGAGTTTAAGATGTCTGAGCAAAAAACTGCGCGCACCATTAGCGGCAAAGTGGTCAGCGACAAAATGGACAAGTCCATCGTTGTGCTGGTTGAGCGTAAAATCAAACACCCCGTATACGGTAAGTTTGTGAAGCGTTCTACAAAACTGCATGCCCATGATGAAGCGAACGAGTGTCGTATCGGCGATACCGTAACCATCAAGCAGACTCGCCCGATTTCCAAGACCAAGACCTGGACTCTGGAAAGCGTGGATGAGCGAGCAGTAGAAATTTAGATCAAATTAATGTCCGGCTGCAATGCGGCTGGTTCGATAGGTAAAGGTTGGAGTGACCAATGATTCA
>CAZKJY010000422.1:0-2159 GCA_964553165.1 uncultured Enterobacteriaceae bacterium | reverse complement strand
GACTCTGATGCCGTATTCGCCACAAAATCCTCACTGGTTGGGGAATACAAACCCTGTAATGATCAGGCGCTGGCCAAAGAGCTGAACATCAAAGGCGATTTCGAAAAAGTCGACTTCGATTTCACGCTGATGCGTAGCAAATAGGTCACGGATAAACCGCTTTAATTCTACACGCGAGGAAATATGAAAGTAGTCCCACAAATTAGTCTGGAAGAAGCCGCCAGTAAAGTCTCTGACGGCGATACCCTCATCGTCGGCGGTTTTGGCATGACCGGTAATCCAGTGCATTTGCTGCACGCCATTGCCGAAACTGGTGTGAAAAACCTGACCTATGTCGGCAATAACGTCGGTGAACCTGGTATCGGTGGCGGCCGTCTGTTGCGTAATGGGCAGATCTCAAAGGCCATCGGCTCTTTCTTTACCTCAAACCCGGAAGCGGTGAAAGCGGCCCAATCCGGCGCCATGGAAGTTGAGTTACTGCCCCAGGGCACGCTCTGTGAAGCCATGCGCGCCGGCGGTGCCGGTCTTGGCGGTTTCTTTACCCCGACCTCAGCCGGTACCGCCCTGGCTGAAGGCCGTGAGACCCGGGTCATTGATGGCAAGGAAATGGTTTACATTCCCCCCATCAAGGGAGAAATCTCCCTGATCCGTGCCTGGAAAGCGGATACCGCAGGCAACCTGCAGTACCGCATGACGGAAAACAACTTCAATCAGGCAGCGGCAACCGCAGGAAAAACCGTGATTGTCGAAGCTGAGGAAATCGTGCCAGTGGGTGAACTGGATCCGAACTTCATCCACACCCAGGGCTGCTTTGTGGACTACCTGGTACAGGCCACTCTGACCCTGGAAGATCTGGGTTCTTCAGCCTCAGTCCCGCCGAAAGAAGAAAATGTTGACGATGCCCGCATGAACATCGCCAAAGCCGCCCTGGCTGAATTGAAGCCGGGTGATGTGGTTAACCTGGGTATCGGCATACCCACCCTGGTTGCCGACCTGATCACACCGGAACACGGTATCTACATGCATACCGAAAATGGCATGCTGGGAGTCGGACCGCGTCCTGAATCCGGCGGTGCCATGGACTATCCGGTCAATGCCGGAAAAATCCCGGTCACCGAACTACCGGGTGCCAGCTATTTCGACTCCTGCACCTCATTTGGCATGATCCGGGGCGGTCACGTGGATGTCTCCGTGATTGGCGGCCTGGAAGTGGATGAAGCTGCCAACCTGGCAAACTGGGCTGTTCCCGGCAAGCCATTACTGGGTGTGGGCGGCGCCATGGATCTGTCTTCGGGCTCAAAACGCCTGATTGTCACCATGACCCATACCAGCCGCGATGGCTCGCCCAAGATTGTGCCCTCCTGCACACTGCCGCTAACGGCAAAAGGCGTGGTGGATGTTGTCATCACCGATCTGGCCATGTTCCGATTTATTGAAGACGAACTGGTGCTGGTTAAAGTGATGCCAGGCTCAAGTCTGGAAGAAATTGCTGAAAAGACCAGCGCCAAATATCGCGTCGCGCTGGAAGACTGATACCCGTCTAGATAGGCAGGCTTTCGTCAGCAGGCAAGACCTCGGAAATTTTCGAGGCTGCCTGCTGCAGGCTTGGCAATAATTCCTCTTTCAGCCGCTTACGGTGCATCTTCTGGGGCTGTGAACTGATATTGATGGCGGCAATCGCCTTTCCCTGCTTGTTGATGATCGGCACCGAAACCGAACTCAGACCGATTTCCAACTCCTCATTAACCAGTGAAAAGCCCTGGCTACGGGCTGCCAATATCTCATTTAAAATCGAGGAATAGTCCATAAGCGTATGATCTGTAAATGATTTTATCTTTTGCGATTTGATAAATTTCAGGATTTCCTCATCCGGCAGGGACGCGAGCAATACCCTGCCCATGGAGGTACAAAGCGCCGGCAATCTGGAACCGATATTCAGACTGACCGACATGATCTGCTGGGTCAGGCTGCGTGCGATATAGACAACATCGGGGAGGTCCAGCACCGATACCGAACAGGATTCCCCGGTACGCTCACTGACTTCCTTGATATAGGGCTGGATCAGTTCCACCAGCGGCTGCGAATTCAGGTAGGCAAAGCCCAGGTTCAGCACTCTGGCAGAGAGCCAGAACAGTTTGCCGTCAGTCTCTACATAACCC
>CAZKJY010000421.1:0-2165 GCA_964553165.1 uncultured Enterobacteriaceae bacterium | reverse complement strand
TTGGCTTTGGTTAATGAGGGCTTCCGGATATTAGAGGAAGGCATTGCCCAGCGCGAGGTTTTTTTCAATGGGATTGTCATTCGGAGGCGGATCATCGCGACGCTGATCGCGGGAAAGATGGTATCTGCAGAGTCCATTTTTCACCGGCGCCCTTTTGCAGGGTTCGCCCGTGGACTTGGCAATTGCTTTACAGTGTGCTTTTAATTCCGTCACTTTTCGCTCATCCTGAGGATCTTTGCCTTTGGAGTGACATTATCGGAAAGTCCTACAGATCACTTCGATACGGGAGTATAAAAGCCTTTTGACCGAGTCACCAGTGTTGACAGCCTAGCATCCCTATTTTCACTAACATTTGACTTTAGTCAGCAAGTCTTTATTCTCCTGCCCCATAGAGGATTCCAATGAAAAAGATATTTCGTACATTTTTTGTGTTCAGCCTTTGTCTACTGACCCTGCTCAGCTTCAGCAGCAGTGCCCAGGTGCAGGACACCCCCGGCGTCTGGGTTTCCAGAAACGGGAAATATCGTCTGAGCGCTTCTGAGATCACGTCGTCGACGCCCAATGAATGGACGCTTTATATCAGAACTTCATCACGAGCACCGGTGACTGATGCCACCATAGAAGTTCACGGCTATAACCCGACCACCCAGAAAATTCTGCCGCGCATGCCGATCATCAGTGCTCATCTGGGCCGTGGCCAGTATGATGTCTACAATCTCTATTTCGATGAACCCGGGGAATGGGACATCAATGTCATCGTGTCCAGCGGCTCGACCGTAGACGCCATCCTGCTGCCGGTATTCATCCCCTGAACAAGGGCATTCCTCTTGCTCTTCAAGCCATTAGCGGCTATGCTTCGCAACCATGTTAACAAGTGCCACCATTTTCTGGATCTATTTTATTATTCGACACTGAGAAGTGGGTTGGATTGATTCTTAATTGGCAAAAGATTTAGAAAAACCCGCTTCAAGGCGGGTTTTTTATTGGGAGTAAAAAAGTGACTGAGCAGACTGTTTCTTCAAATGAAAACTTCTCATTTGTGGAAGCCGAACATCAGGTGCTGGAATTCTGGAAAAAGGAAGCTGTTTTCCAGCAGTCTCTTGCGCAAACAAGTCAGGGCAAGCCCTATATTTTTTACGATGGGCCACCCTTTGCGACTGGCCTGCCGCATCATGGCCATCTGGTTGCCTCAACGCTGAAAGATATCATTCCCCGCTATTACACGATGAAAGGATTCTACGTGCAGCGGCGCTTCGGCTGGGATTGTCACGGACTGCCAATAGAACATGAAATTGATAAAGCCCTGGGCATGTCATCACAGCAGGCTGTCGAAAAACTTGGCATCAAGGGATACAACGATGAGTGCCGGGGTATTGTGCAGCGCTATACAGCCGAATGGGAAAAGACCATTACCCGTATCGGCCGCTGGGTGGATTTCGAGCATGACTACAAGACCATGGACCCTGACTTCATGGAATCGGTCTGGTGGGTCATCAAGCAGCTCTGGGAAAAGGAGCTGATCTATCAGGGTGTCAAGGTGGTGCCATTCTCCACGGCGCTAGGCACCGTGCTGTCGAACTTCGAAGCCGGCTCCAACTATCAGGATGTGCAGGACCCGGCGGTTACCGTGCTGTTCAAATTAAATGATGAAGATGCCTATATGGCAGCCTGGACCACAACCCCCTGGACCCTGCCATCCAATCTGGGACTTTGTGTGAATGCCAACATTGATTATGTGAAGGCAAAAGATCAGGACAGCGGCAGGATCATTTATCTGGCAGAGGCGCGTCTGGACGCTCTCAGCAAACACAAAGCACTGGATGTCATCGCTCGGGTCAAAGGAGCAGAACTGGTGGGCAGGACTTATCAGCCTCTGTTCCCGTATTTTTCCGACCTGGCAGCGGAGGGCGCCTTCCAGGTGTTTGCCGATGATTATGTCAGCACCGAAAGCGGCACCGGCATCGTGCATCAGGCACCGGCCTTCGGTGAGGACGACTTCCGCGTCATGAAAAGCCATGGCGTCAGCGCCCTGGTCTGTCCGATTGATTTTGAAGGCAGATTCACTGAGGAAGTCAGTGACTACAGCGGCCAGTATGTGAAGGATGCCGACAAAAACATCATTCGACGTCTGAAGGATGAAGGCAAACTGTTTGTTCAGGAAGTCA
>CAZKJY010000420.1:0-2167 GCA_964553165.1 uncultured Enterobacteriaceae bacterium | reverse complement strand
AGGGCGTGCATTTTTTCATCATCATCGGCGCCGTGGTGCTGATGGTGACCTTCCTCACTGAAATGACATCCAATGCCGCCACGGCAACCCTGTTTATACCAGTGATGGGCGCCCTGGCAGCCAGTATGGGGCTGCATCCCTTTGCCCTTATGGTTCCTGCTGCCCTGGCGGCTTCCATGGCTTTCATGCTGCCGGTGGCAACGCCTCCCAATGCCATTGTTTTTGCCAGCCGCCAGATCCGTATTTCCCAGATGGCCCAGGTCGGTTTCAAACTTAACCTGCTGGCGGCTATTGTTATCAGTGTTATTAGTTATTTACTGCTGCCCCTCATTCTCTAGCTTTACTCGCTATGTGCTTTATGGCAAGTTCTGCTAGAAAGCTGCCTGAGGACCGCTAAACTTGGACGGAGTACGGGGGATGAAAGTGATTAATCTGAGCATGATTGCTCTGCTGGTCCTTTTGAGTTTTTACCTGCTCATTGCCGGCCAGGAAGTGATACTGCCTTTTGTGATCGCGTTGGTGTTCTGGTTTCTGATCAATCTGCTGGCCAAATCCTATGGCCGCATCAGTCTGGGTGACAAACATATGCCCAACTGGTTGTGTTTCACCCTGTCCCTCCTGAGTTTTGTCGCCATGTTCTGGGCAACCGTCAAACTGATCTCTATGAATGTAGACGGTGTACTGGAAGTCGCGCCAGCCTACCAGGCCAATTTTGAGGCCAAGATGAACAGTCTGCTGGGTTATTTCGGCATCCGTGAGGCACCGACTTTTGAACAACTCGTAGAGCTGATTAACCTGGGGCAGTTTATCTCGGCGACGGCTGGCTCACTGACCAGTATCGTTGCCAACAGTGGTTTGACGCTGATCTATCTGCTGTTTCTTTTTCTTGAGCAAAAGAACATGGACAAAAAACTGTCCGAGCTCATCACTGATCAGGCCAAGGAAGAAAGATTCAGAAAACTACTCCGTCGCATCAGCGATGATGTGCGTAAATATGTCACCATCAAACTGGCAGCTAGCCTGGCGACCGGACTGCTCAGTTATATTTTCCTGGTCGTGGTCGGCGTGGACTTTGCCGCTTTCTGGGCTCTGCTGATCTTCTTGCTCAATTTTATTCCTACCATCGGTTCGATCATTGCCACGATTTTTCCATCCCTGATCACCCTGGTGCAGTTTGATTCACTGGGGCCGTTTTTCCTGGTTGCCGGAGGACTGACCAGTATTCAGATACTGATAGGTAACATTCTGGAACCCCGTTTTACAGGCAACAGTCTGAACCTGAGTCCGACCATCATTCTGCTCAATCTTTCATTGTGGGGAGTCATCTGGGGTATACCGGGCATGTTCCTGTGTGTGCCGTTCCTGGTCATCACCATGATTGTATTTTCACACCTTCCGCAGACCCGTGGCATCGCTGTCATGTTATCCAGTGATGGCCAGGTCAGAAACATGGATCAGGAAGAGCCCAAACCGCTGTAGGATTCATAATTCCGCTCACACCCCGGGAGCCGGGATATCCCCAGGCAGGGAAGGTCCCAGCATTTCGGGCTCAATACTGAAAGCCAATCTCCAGCGCGACTTGACGGGGCCGGCTGACAAACGCGTAGAAGGTGTTGGTACCAAACACGGACGCTGAAATCGGGACGTTGCCGGCATAACTCAGGATTTCTTCATCCGTGATGTTTTTGCCGATAAAGGCCAGCCACCAATTTTCATTGCGGATACCCAGACGGACATTCACCCTGGTCTGACTGTCGATTTCATACTGCGGGTCCAGATTGTCATGAATGTTCTGGCTGCCGGTATAGTTCATGTTGAGGTTGCCGAAAAGTTCCAGGTCGTTATTGAGCTGGCGGGTATAGTCGAAAAACAGGCTCAGGTTGTTTTCCGGCGTGTACTGACCGCGTTTGCCGGTAAAGTTACACAGCGGAATGCCGTTGACCACATCGCCATCAGGCACCTGGTAGTTGTAACAGTTGCCATTACGGAAATCCTTGAACTCAAAGTCGAGATAGGAATAGGCATAACCGGCAGTCAGGCTGTCGCTGATGGCAATTCGGCCATCGATTTCCAGCCCCATGATATCGATTTCATTGGCATTGCCGACATTGAATCCCAGTGCGCCATCGAACTGGCTGACCTGCAGGTCTTCATAATCAGTGAAGAA
>CAZKJY010000419.1:0-2172 GCA_964553165.1 uncultured Enterobacteriaceae bacterium | reverse complement strand
GGTTCGAAAAGTTTTAAAACAAATTCCTTATCAGGAAAATACTTTTCAGATTGAGTTTGACAGTCTGGCCCTGCTGTCAGCGGCAAATGCCGTGCGCGTTCCCCAGGCACTTGTTGCTGGGGATGATTTTCTGGTGATGGAATACATCCTGCCCGGGCCAAGATCAGCAGACTGGGAAGAAACCCTGGGCCGGCAACTGGCGATGCAGCATCTTAATACCCGTCGCGATGACTATGGCTTTCCCTGTGACAATTTTATCGGTACGACAGTGCAGATAAATGACTGGCAGTCTTCCTGGCTGCAGTTCTGGCGGGAACAGCGACTGGGCAGTCAATTGCGGCGCTATGCAGAACAGACAGGCAGGGATTCCCTGGTAGAAAAGGGCGAGCGGTTGATGTCGGCCCTGGAAGATTTACTGGGCGCCGTACAGGAACCGGCCGTGCTCCTGCACGGCGATTTGTGGTCCGGCAATGCCATGGCTGATCAGCTGGGTCAGCCTGTGCTGTTTGACCCGGCCTGTTATTACGGGCACCGGGAAGCCGAGTTTGGCATGATGCGCTTGTTTGGCGGGTTCGGACCCCGCTGCGAAGCGGCCTATCAGGAGATCTGGCCCTTTGCAGAAGGCTTTGAAAATCGTTTTCGACTCTATCAGCTCTATCACGAACTGAATCATCTCAACCTGTTTGGTCGTGCCTATTATTCGGCCTCTATGGCCTCAATTGAAGCGCTCTTGCGAACAGTCTAGAGGATAGACTGTTCTTTCAGCAGATTGATCAGTCTGTCGATACACTCATCCACGTCAAGTTCATGCGTTGGCAGTATCAGGTGTGGATTTTCCCAGTCTTCATAGGGGAAGGAAACGCCCGGGACGGTCCCACTCTCGACATTGGCCTCTGCTGCATAGAGACCGCTGGGGTCACGTTGCATACAGACTTCAAGCGGCGGATTGAGATAGACGATAATACAGTTTTCTTCGCCGATGACGCTGATGGTATGTTCCCGTGAATCCTTGTTGGGGGCGACGAAGGCTGCACAGCAGATGAAGCCGGCATCATTCAGATAGCGTGCAATATAGGCGCTGCGACGCAGGTTTTCGGCACGGCCTGCAGCATCATGGGAAAGATCCTTGCTGATACCCAGTCGCATGGCTTTACCATCCAGAATGGTGCTGACCCTGCCCATATCAAACAGGCGACGCTCAAGGGCATGCGCCAGCGTTGATTTGCCTGACCCGGAAAGACCAACAAACATCACAGTCACAGGCTTCTGGCCATAACGGGCCGCGCGTTCTTCGCGGGTGACATGGCTGGTCGAGCTCTGGCTGGCCTGACGTACCTTTTGCTTGTGAGGCTCTATCATGCCTGCGCCGACCGTGACATTGCTGAGTCGGTCGATGACGATAAACGAGCCTGTACTGGGATTCTGCCGGTAGGCATCAAACTGAATGGTCTGGGAAAAGTCCAGGTCGCAGAGGCCAATTTCATTCAGTTCCAGACTGGGCGTTGGGCTTGTTTCCAGTGTATTGACGTCCAGCTTGTACTGAATATTACTAATGCTGCCACTGAAGGTCTTGGTGGTCTGCTTGAAATCATATTGTTTGCCCGGTAGCAGGGGTTTTTCATTCATCCAGACAATGGTTGCAGAAACCCTGTCACTGGCGCTGGGCAGATTATCCGAGTGAACGATCATGTCACCCCGGCTGATATCAATTTCATCTTCCAGTGTCAGGGTAACAGCCATCGGTGTGAAGGCCTGCTCGAGTTCTTCATCGTAGGTGACAATTGATTTGATGCGACTCTTTTTACCGGAAGGCAGCGCGATGACTTCATCGCCCTTGCGGACGATGCCGGAAGCGATGGTGCCGCAATAGCCTCTGAAATCAAGGTTGGGGCGATTGACGTACTGTACGGGAAATCGCAGATCATCAAAATTTCGGTCTGCTGAGATTTTGACGTTTTCCAGCATCCACATCAGGGTATCTCCGTCATACCAGGGCGTATGTTCGCTGGCATTGACCACGTTATCCCCTTTCAGGGCGGAGATCGGAATGAAATACAGATCGCCGGTTTCCAGCTCCCTGGTAAAGTCGATGTAATCCTGTTTGATGTTATTAAAAACAGCCTCATCAAAATTCATCAGGTCCATCTTGTTGATGGCAACGATGATGTGCTT
>CAZKJY010000418.1:0-2181 GCA_964553165.1 uncultured Enterobacteriaceae bacterium | reverse complement strand
GGGTCAAGGCGATCATCAAATGCTCTGCATCATGGCTAACAGGTACAAACTGGAAATATGAATTTCCTGCCGGGTTTCGCCGAGCAATAGAATATCGAGCCCACGGCCACCAATGTTGTTGGCAAGATCCAGAAAGCTGATGGCGAGTTCGAGCTGCTCTTCGCGCATGGTGTTGCCTTCACTGTCAGTTCGCTCCTCTCGTGAGAGTGCTAAGAGCTTTAATCCGGACCCCGTTTTACGGGCGGCCAGTGTGTAGTTCATCCACTGGTCTCCTCGGTGCAGAGCGGTAATGTGTATTTTGTAGAATTCATTATCCTGGGGGTCGATAATTCTTAACAGGTAAACTTCCGAGAAATGACTGGAAAGATCATCACCGGGTTCGACTATATTGGGGCCTCGTGTTATTTCCCCTTTTTGGGGGTGCAATACTAGGGTAGTCTGGCTTTTTATTTCTCGCAGCTTGTCCCAGTTAGCCTTTCGTTCTTCTTCCGTCACGCCATAACAGAGCTGGCTCAGGCAGGACAGGAATACCACTAGCGAGATAGCTTTCTTCATCAAAATCTTTCCTTTTGTTGGCGTAGTCAGGGACTGTTCAGTGCCCAGTCGTAGTGATCTTTGATCTTGCCCTCATAGCCGCCCAGTTTTTCTGCCAGAGACGGCGCTGCGTATTGCATCAAATGGCGAAGCAGGGCCCGGTCACTGCCGCCAAAATCATCGCGATACCAGTCGTAGATACTGGAGACCCACAAGACACCTTCTTTGAAATCGACACCGCGCGGGTGGTTAATATAGTCGCGGGCGGCTTTCTCCAATTGTTCATCGAGGTGTTCAGCTGTGTAGGCCTGTTTGGCGAGGTTTGGGCAACCCAGGCTGGCGCAGTTGACGGCGTAGTGAATGCGATTGTCGGGAAACAGGGGGCGAAGAATACGGTGCTCGATGTCATTCAGTGATAATGACTCTCCGGCTATTTGGCTGATTTCGTCGTCCCAAGGCCCAAAGCTGAATAGACCCTCGCCTAGCTTGGTAATCGATTCAACGGGATAGTGGCTGATAACCAGATTGATGGTCAGGGCGTTGTAGAAGTTGATCCAATAGGCCTTTTGTTGCGCACGGCTCAATTCCCTGGGATCGATCGCCTGCATCTGTTCCAGGTAACTGCTGAGCAGCCGTCTATCCGTCTCGGAAATCTCCGCGTAGTTAAAACGGTTGATACCGGAAGGGTGCTGATCGATCACATTGCGGTTTAATAACCCCTGCCATGTACTGTGGTCTACGGTCGTCAGATTTGATTCATTACTGTGATTCCAGAAATCCAGGTGCTTGCTGGAGGGTGCGGCCAGAACGTTGCCGCTGGATAGCACTAGCAAAACCAGCAGTAAAAAAGTCGGGGCACTGAACGTTTTCATGGACGATGTTCTCCCGTAACCGTGACGGGTGCATTCCTGACGTTTCGGCGCCGTGTATGCCATTGGCGTTGATCTTGCTGCCACCACAATTTGGCTATGGTCGATAAGATACCCACCGAGGCTCCAATGGTCCCCTTGATGGTGCCGCTGATCTTGGAGCGGCCAATACGCCGGTAGGTGTCTACCGGATATTCCTCCACGCGCATGCCCTGTTGTACCGCCTTGACCTGCATTTCCACAGTCCAGCCAAAACGCTTGTCTTGCATATCGAGACGGTCATAGGCCTGCCGACTGATGGCCCGCAAGGGGCCGAGGTCTGTAACGTTAGTTCCCCAGAGATGACGGATCAGCAAACTTGCCAGGCGATTGCCGGCCCGCTGCGGGAAGGTGAGGGCAGCGGGCGCGGTTTTGCCCAGCACTCTGGAACCGATGGCCACATCCGCACCTCGTGAGATAGCTTCGACCAGTGGAATGGCTTGCTCAGCCCTAAAGGCATTATCGCCATCCATAAAAAAGCAAGATATCAAAATCTTTTAACTGGGCGATGGCCGTGAGGCAGGCCAGTCCATAGCCGGGTGTATGCTGATAAACCACCGATGCACCCGCCTGCAGGGCGCACTGGGCTGTGTTGTCCTGGGAGCCGTTGTCACAGACCATAATCGTGTCGAACAAGGGTGTGCCAGTTTTGTCGCGGGTTTGTGTTAGCGATTTCACCACCTTGCCAATGGCTTATCAACATCAGGCTGCCTTAACTTTCTAGTTTGAAGTTTCTGAA
>CAZKJY010000417.1:0-2184 GCA_964553165.1 uncultured Enterobacteriaceae bacterium | reverse complement strand
CTAATTCTGCGACACGCCAAAAAGCGTACGTCCATGTACAGGCTCGGCTGGTGACATCCTGTCACCAGACGGTCGCAGAATTAGCGTCATAACCATAAATCATCAAGATAAATTTCAGACTGAGATATTCCTGTTTCAGGCAACACTGGACATCCCCTCCCAATAGGCGTAAGGTGCGCGCACTGTAAGCAGGATTGCTGCTAATCCTGAGTATTCAGACCATGAAAGAACGTCAATTATTACAGCATAGTCCCTGCAGTTTACTGGCTATCCTGACCCTCCTGGCGAGTATCCTCTTCACCCAGCCGGGTCTCGACTCCCAGGATCAGGTCAGTTTCCCCGAGCAAGATCAGTGTACATTGGCACAGGATGAGGTGCTGGAAACCAACCAGATCGTCAAAGGTGTCGATCTGCTGCCACTGTTTCTCTATAGCCGTCTGGCCAGCGTCATTCAGCTGAAAGCCAAACAAAGAGCCATCCTCTCACTGGCACCGCTACTCCCTGACATTGTGCATGTCAGCCTGACGGAACGAGGCCCACCCCTTAAACACTCCTGAAAGACCCTGAGAATCTGATTGTTGACCAGGCCGAATGCGCCTGCGTTATGACTGATCACGTGGAGTGTTTTGATGAAACCCCTGATAACCGTACGTCTGTTGGCGTACCCCCTGTTTATTATCGGCAGCGTGCAGTTTCTGTTTGGCAGCCTGTCCTTGCTGCTTTTCAGAGATCACATGAGTCTGGCCTTCATGCTGCCGGCCACGATTTCCCTGCTGCTTGCCCTGGGTCTGCTGCTGATTCTGCGGCAGGAAGGGGAGATCAAAATCGGCTTTCGTGACTCCCTGGCCTTTGTCACTCTGTCCTGGGTAGTCAGCGCCTCAGCTGCCGCCATTCCCATCGCTGATATCGAACACATCAGTTTTACCGATGCCATGTTCGAGTCCATGTCGGCACTCACCACCACTGGTGCAACCGTGCTCAGCAATCTGGATCAAAAAGCGCCAACTTTTCTGCTGTACCGGCAGTTTCTGCAATGGCTGGGCGGCATGGGGGTGGTGGTGTTCGTCGTGGCAATTGTGCCCATGCTGAATATCGGTGGTATGCGGGTCTTCCGTGCTGAAACTCCGGGCCCCCTCAAGGATGAAAAACTGGCACCACGGGTTGCCCACACTTCGCGCTACCTTTGGTACATCTATGTCATTCTGACGCTGCTGTGTGCGCTGGGTTATTACCTGGCGGGCATGAACAGCTTCGATGCCATCGCGCACAGCTTTACCACTGTCTCCACCGGCGGTTTTTCCACTCATGATGCCAGCCTCGGATATTTCGACAACCGCTGGATCGAACTCAACGCCGATCTGTTTATGATTCTTGGCGCTGTGTCCTTTGCCCTGCATTTCAAGTTCAGCCGCAGCTTTTCCCTGCGGGTTTATCTGGAAAACGAGGAAGCAAGGACCTTTTTCTGGATCATTTTTGTCTTCATCGGCATTCTGTTCGCCTTGCTCTATCAGGCCGATATCGGGCTTAGCATGCAGGAGAAATTTCTCAGTGCGGTCTTTCATCTGATTTCCTTTCTTACCAGCACCGGATACGGGGCAGGAAACTATCCAGAATGGCCACTGTCTGCTGCGCTGTTCCTGATTTTTGCCGGCTATATCGGCGGCTGTGCCGGTAGCACGGCAGGGGGCAACAAGATTATCCGCAACCTGATCACCGCCAAGGTGATCGGCCGTCAGGTCAAGGAACTGCTGAATCCGCGCGGTGTGTTTCCCATTCAGTACAATCACCGCACCATTTCACGCGACATCAGCTCATCCACCATGTCCTACATGGTTGCCGCGGCGACCCTGTCTGTGATCCTGACCCTGGCCATGCAGATGACCGGCCTGGATTTCTGGACTGCATTTTCAGCGGTCGCTGCCTGTCTGAATGTGCTTGGACCGGCTTTTGGGGATGCAGCCAGTGGCTTCCAGTCGATCACTGATACCGGCACCTGGATACTAACGTTCACCATGTTGTTGGGGCGACTTGAATTCTATACCGTGCTGGCGCTGTTAAGTCTGTATTACTGGCGGGGGTGATGCCCGCAAAGCCACTTCTTACTTGACTTCGCAGGGGATACGATTAGAATAGCGAGCTCTTTAAAAGCCCTGCTCGGAGCAAGCTCACAAGGCCAATCCCGAC
>CAZKJY010000416.1:0-2185 GCA_964553165.1 uncultured Enterobacteriaceae bacterium | reverse complement strand
CCCAGGGACTCTGATGGTTACTGACAATGACAACAGGGACTGTGGGTTTGTTTTCCTATATGCCTATTTCACTCCGGTTTCTGCCATCCTTAAAAAAGAGCTGCTTAGTCTGCCTTTTTTTGGTTGGGCGCTGGCGCTATTACATCCTATCGCCATTGATCGCAGTAAAAAATTCAAAGCCATCAATGCCCTGATTCAGCAGGGAAAAGACCGCCTGTCTCGTGGGATTTCGGTGCTGGTTTTTCCGGAAGGGACCCGTGTCGTCCCTGGTGTTGACAAAGCCTATCAGAGTGGCGCGGCAACACTGGCTCTCGCTGCCGGGGTCAACATGCTTCCCATAGCACACAATGCTGGCCTTTTCTGGCCCAGTGGTAAATTTATCAAACGGCCTGGCACCATTGAGGTTCGCATCGGACCGCTTATTGAGACCGGTAACCAGGATGCCAGAAGCCTGACCCATGAGGCCGAACGGTGGATCAAGACCGCGTTGTGACCCATGCACAATGTTGGCATATGTGCGACATATGCCTTGTTGCAATTTATATGTCCAGGTTAGAAACCGTCAGGGCATTCTGTTCGATAAACTCCCGGCGGGGTTCGACCTGATCACCCATCAGGGTTGAAAAAAGCTGGTCGGTCGCCATAGCATCTCTGACCGTGACCTTGGACATGCGGCGGAATGTCGGATCCATCGTGGTCTCCCACAACTGATCAGGGTTCATTTCACCCAGCCCTTTGTAGCGCTGCAGGTAATGGCCCTTCATGCCATCCGCCATGAGCCAGTCGAGTGCTTCTTTGAAAGAACTCACCGTCTGCTTTTTGTCTCCGCGCTGGACATAGGCACCTTCTTCTATGAGGCCTTCGAGCGTCTCGCCCATTAGATTTATCTGCCTATAATCCGGCGAATTGAAGAATTCAGGTGTCAGGGTGACCTTGCGTCTCACGCCATGAATGGTTGAAGTCACCAGCGGTTCATACAGCTTTTCTTCATCATCGTATTTAGTGGAAAAGACATAGAGCGCGCCAGAAACATTGGATCTGGCCACGATGGCCTGCAGCTCATCAACCCATTCCTGGACATAGGCTTCTGAACTCATTTGCTCTGTTTGCATGGGTCGCAGGGAAATCAGTGCCTGCAGGACATCCATTGGATAGTGCTGTGAGTGACGCTTGATAATTTTCTGTACCCTGCGGTAACGGCCCACCAGGTCTTCCAGCGCCGCGCCGCTGATCCCCGGGGCATCCTTGCTGACATGCAGTGAAGCGTCGTCGAGAGCAACCTGGATCTGATACTGGGCCAGCTCTTCGTCATCCTTCAGATACTGCTCCTGTTTGCCTTTTCTGATCTTGTACAGGGGAGGCTGGGCGATGTAGATATGTCCACGCTCAATCAGATCACGCATCTGCCGAAAGAAAAAAGTAAGCAACAGCGTGCGGATATGTGAACCATCGACATCAGCATCCGTCATGATGATGATTCGATGGTAGCGCAGGGCTTCCGGATTGAATTCCTCTCCGCCTATACCACAGCCTAAGGCCTTGATAAGTGTACCAATTTCAGCTGAGCTCAGCATTTTGTCAAAGCGGGCTTTCTCTACGTTCAAGATTTTGCCTTTCAGCGGCAGCACAGCCTGGTTTTTGCGGTTGCGCCCCTGTTTGGCAGAACCGCCAGCAGAATCTCCCTCCACGATATACAGCTCGGAGAGCGCCGGATCCTTTTCCTGACAATCGGCCAGCTTGCCTGGCAGACCGGCAACATCCAGAGCGCCTTTGCGACGGGTCATTTCACGGGCTTTGCGTGCAGCCTCACGGGCGCGTGCGGCATCAATCATCTTGCCAACAATACTCTTGGCTTCCTGGGGGTTTTCCAGCAGGTAATCAGCAAAATATTTGCCCATTTCCTGTTCTACGGCGGTTTTGACTTCCGAGGACACCAATTTGTCCTTGGTTTGCGATGAAAATTTGGGGTCAGGCACCTTGACTGAAATAATCGCTGTCAGGCCCTCACGCGCATCATCGCCCGAGGTGGCCACTTCCTTGCCACGTTTGCCTTCAACTTCTTTATCTATGTAGGACTTGAGCACCCGGGTAAGAGCGCCACGAAAACCGGCCAGATGAGTACCGCCGTCGCGCTGAGGGATATTGTTGGTATAGGGATAGATATTCTCCTGGTAGCCATCATTCC
>CAZKJY010000415.1:0-2200 GCA_964553165.1 uncultured Enterobacteriaceae bacterium | reverse complement strand
CGTCACTCAACACTGGATATCCGTTTTTTTCCTGATTTTGAAGATATCCAACTGCTTAACCATAAGGTGTCAAACATTGTTGGACACTACGCTATCGATATCAGTTGCACACCCCTGAGTGGTTTCAACCGCGTCATCAAACGGCTGGAAGACCTATTTATCGGAAGCTTTATCTGCCTGTTGATCGCCCCCGTCTGCCTGCTCATCGCTCTCGCGATGAAGTTGACTTCGCCCGGCCCTATCCTGTTCAAGCAGTACCGCCACGGCCGTGATGGCCGCCGCTTTAAAGTTTATAAATTTCGCTCCATGGAGGTCCATGAAGAGTCCAACGGGGCCGTTACCCAGGCTCAGCCGGGCGATCCCCGTGTCACCAGGCTGGGGGCTTTTCTACGCCGCACAAGTCTCGATGAGTTGCCGCAGTTTATAAATGTGTTACAGGGCCGCATGTCCATTGTCGGCCCTAGGCCACATGCCTTATCCCATAATGAGTATTACAAGGACCTGGTTGAATCTTATATGTGGCGACACAAAGTGAAACCCGGCATTACCGGGCTGGCACAGATCAGAGGTTATCGGGGACTGACAGACACGCTAGACAAGATGGAAAAGCGGGTGGAATGTGACCTTGAATACATCAATAACTGGTCCCTCTGGCTGGACCTGAAAATCATTTTCCTGACCATGTTTAAAGGCATATTCCACAAAAATGCCTTTTAGCCAATTACTGGAAAATTTTGACATCCTGACCATGCCGAATAAGACAGTGCATTAACCAGGGATGTCATGAATAATGAATGTTCCATCGCCATCAGGAGCCCTGACCGTGAAACTATTCGATTATCCCGGTGTTCCCAATCCCCGACGCCTTAGCATCTTCCTGTCGGAGAAAGGTCTTGATTTCCCTCGCACCCAGATAAACCTGATGAAAGGTGAGCAATTCGCAGAGGACTTCCGATGTAAAAGTCCGAATTGTGATGTTCCCGTTCTGGAACTTGATGATGGCAACTGTATCTCCCAGACAAATGCCATCTGCCGTTATCTGGAAGCTGAGTATCCTGAACCCCCTCTGTTTGGACGAAATGCACTGGAGATTGGCCTTGTAGAGATGTGGAATAACATCTGTTTTACCAATGGCTTTCAAGCTGTTGCGGACCTGTTTCGAAACGGACCTGACTGGTTTGAAGGGCGCGCACTCATTGGTCCCCACAACTACGACAAGATACCGGCCCTGGTAGAACGAGGAAAGCAGCGGATAGCCAACTTTTACCAGGACATTGACCAACACCTTAAGGGTAAAGACTATTTTGTGAAGGGTTATTTCTCGGTCGCTGATATCACAGCTGTTGTCACCGTGGACTTTGCCACCTGGACAGGCATGGCCGTACCGGCAACTTGCGAGCACTTGCTCAACTGGCACCAGCGAGTATCAGAGCGCCCTAGCATCAAGGCAAATTCCTAGTGACCACCGCCATGACAGCAAAAGGTTTCCAAGGTACACTCCGCACTTGATTTTATAGATTGGAGCAAGGCATGGCCCGGGGTATCAACAAGGTAATTCTGATTGGCAATTTGGGCAAAGACCCGGAAACTCGCTATCTACCCAGTGGTGGCGCCGTGACTAACCTTACCCTGGCAACCAGTGAGTCCTGGAAGGACAAACAGACAGGACAGCAACAGGAACGCACAGAGTGGCACCGAGTCGTTTTCTTTAACCGTCTCGCAGAGATCGCTGCGGAATACCTGAAAAAAGGTAGCAAAGTCTATATTGAAGGCTCCCTTCGCACCCGCAAATGGCAAGGGCAGGATGGTCAGGATAGATACACGACAGAAATCGTCGCCAGTGAAATGCAGATGCTGGATAGCCGCGGAGGCACTTCCGGGTATGACGACATGCCGTCGACTTCACAGCAGAGCCCATCGCAAAACAAGGCTCCCGCAAGCAACAGTATGCCTGACCCTGGCTTTGATAGTTTTGACGACGATATTCCGTTTTAGCGGAAAGAGAATCCTGTCAAATTTAATAAAAAAGCCTCTGTTAACAGAGGCTTTTTTATTAAATTTGATCTGATAGCCGCAGACTAAATGGATCAATCCAAAGGGCGGCCCAGAATAGCTTCCATCGGCTCGTTGCTAAAGAGATCACGGTCTATTTTGAAATATGCCAACCGGTGTTCAGGGATAATAACCACATCAAAAACAC
>CAZKJY010000414.1:0-2204 GCA_964553165.1 uncultured Enterobacteriaceae bacterium | reverse complement strand
TGCCTGTGGTCGCCTCATAGCCTACAGCGGATCCTACGGACTCAACTATCCTGCCTTTAATCCCTGACAGGCACCAGGCTGGGATCAGACTGATCTGCCCATTAACTTAAACAGCAAACTAAACAGCATTGCCAGCGCATCAATGCAAATCTTCAGGCAGAGGTAAAAGATGAAGCGCAGTTTTTCCAGCCAGCCAAGCCTGAAAAAACCCTGACCGCTGTCCAGATAGGCTCGCATGGTGGGGTGCCGTCTGAGCCAGCGGTCGAGGGAAGGAATATGCCTGGCGGCAATCATCAGGGCCAGTACCAGAAACAGCAGACCCGGGATGATGGGCAGCAGTAATCCGGCGAGACCAAACACCAGGCATACCAGCACGCAGATGAAAGCCAGCAATCTTGCGATGTACTGTTTGATCTGGGTGCTGGAGCCAGAACTTCTGGGGCTAATCACCAGCCGTTTCTCAGTACTGATAGCCATGATAGGAGATATAGCGCTGTTTCGGTTTCAGGGGTGCAAAGAAGAAATAGAAGATCCAGGCAAACCAGGAAAGAAATAGAATGGCCAGAATCCAGCACAGCTTTTCAGCGCCGTTGGTTTCATCCGAACTCGCGATAATGAGGATGGGCAGAAACCAGAGGAAAAAGCCTCCCAGGACGCACAGCAGCACCAGTCCCAGGGTCAACAGGGGGACCAGCGCCACCAGACCAAAACTGAGTGCGGCAGCCAGTAAAATCAGGATAAGTATATTCATGGTGTTTTCCTTTTTGTTGAAAATGACGGATTCCATGAACCTAAAGCCAAAATCGTGCCAATCTATTAAAAACCTTTAAATACAATAAGATAAATATAAACCTTTTACATAAATAAGTATTTTAAAAGACTAAATACTAAATATTGGTAAATTTAGCCATATGGTTTATATGCCGTTTTCTGCTAAAGGCCGCTTTATCGTTGCCTCCCCATGAGGTACATTGCGCCCCCATGGCAAAACAATTATTGAAGCTGCGCCACGTGCCGGATGATGAACTCAGTGAAATCCGGGAATTACTGGAGGCTCACGACATCGAGTTTTATGAAACTTCGGCCGGTAACTGGGGTATTTCGATGCCTGCCCTGTGGCTGGTGCATGATGAGCAATATGCTCGGGCCAGAGAGTTGCTGGATGTCTACAGTGAAGAACGCTACCAACGCGCAAGGGCAGAATATGAAGCCCTGAAGCAGGCAGGCAAAGCCCGTACTTTCAGGGATATAGCCCGCGAGAATCCTCTGCGATTTACCCTGTATATGGCTATTGTGGTGGTTTTGGCGTATTTTTCCATTGCGCCCTTCATCGCCATTATTTAACAGCATTACCTTGAGGACCCAGACATGTCAGATGTGATCATCAGCACCCAGTTACTAGGTTTACACTGGGAAACTTCCGACCCTTTCCTTTTTTGTGCCTTTCACAATGACCGCTTCCCCAGGGGCAATGCGGAACTGGGTCCTGATGCTTCACTGGCAGGCAGGCCAATCGGCCAGGATTTTCAACTCAAGGATGGCTGGCGCATGTATCACGGTGATCGCGTTGCCGGTTTCCCGGCACATCCCCATCGGGGCTTTGAGACAGTGTCTATCGTCCCGGTTGGTCTGGTGGACCATGCTGATTCCATGGGTGCCGCGGGGCGTTATGGCAACGGTGATGTGCAATGGCTGACAACCGGACGTGGCGTACAGCACTCTGAAATGTTTCCCCTGGTCAAACAGGACGAAGAAAATCCCTTGCTGTTCTTTCAGATCTGGCTGAATCTGCCAGCCGCCAGCAAAATGGTAAAACCCCATTTTGCCATGTTCTGGAACAGCGACATTCCTGTGTATGAAACCCGGGATGAGGAGGGCAATGAGATCAGGATCAAGATTGTTGCCGGTGAAATTGATGGCGTGAAAGCACTTGCACCGCCGCCGGATTCCTGGGCTTCCAATCCGAACAGCAAGGTAGCCATGTGGCTGATTGATCTGGCGCCAGGAGCCAGCTGGACTTTACCGGCTGAGGAAGCCGGACTGAATCGGCGCCTGTATTTTTACGATGGCAACAGTATCCGTGCCGAAGGACAAACCATTGCTGCCGGCACCGGCTTGCACCTCAAATCAGACAGTGATTTTGCCATTAAAAATACCGGTGCTGCCCCGGCACGCTTTCTGATGCTGCAAGGGCGACCGATTGC
>CAZKJY010000413.1:0-2216 GCA_964553165.1 uncultured Enterobacteriaceae bacterium | reverse complement strand
GTCCATGTGCAGGCTCGGATGGCGTATCTGACCGCCATGGATGGCGGGCATGCCGGAATTGCAGGAGCAAATGACGGCCTGTCGTCATACGGTTCCTCGCGCTTTGCCGGGATGGTAGCAAGCGAAAACCAAACTGATGCACTCCCCGCCAGTCCGATGGCTAGGAGACACTGCTGGCTTTTTGCTATCCTTGAACGACCAGTCAGGGAATGTCAGACAATGCAGCAAAGTCACTCAGTCAATTCGATGTTGACCCGCGCGGGATCGATCGCGGAATTTTTAGCATTACTGGCGCAGACATTTGAGGATAAGCCCGCAATCGCTGGCCCTGAAGGCGAGGCGCTAAGCTACCGGCAACTGGAAGCCTTTACCCGGAACACGGAGGAAGCCCTCCGGCTAAGGGGTGTGCAGCCAGGACAGCGGGTGGCGGTAGTGCTCCCCCAGGGCATGGAAATGCTGCTGGGATTTCTGTCCATCAGCCGCTTCAGCAGCTTTGTTCCGCTCAATCCCGAATTCACCGAACGCGAATTTGCCTACTTCCTGGAGGAAACTGGCGCCAGCGCCCTGTTGTGGCATGTTCGCATGCCTACCCAGGCGCTGGGCTGTGCCCGCTCGCTGGGCATTCCCTGTCATGCCCTGCTGGGCTGGGACAGCAAGGGACTTTGTTTTGAAGATGACCCTGTCGAGCCGACTGTCTCGATTGTCCAGAGTCCTCAATATGCACAGGCGGACGATGAAGCGGTGCTGCTGGCGACCTCGGGAACCACCGCCCGACCCAAGCTGGTGCCGCTGACCCATGCCAATCTGCTGGCAGGAGCAGCCAACCTGGTCAGCTCCCTGTCCCTGAGTCCGGAGGACTGCTGCCTCAATGTATTGCCCCCTTTTCATATTGGTGCCCTGGTCGATCTCCTGCTGGCACCCTTGGCCGCAGGCTCCCAGGTGCTGGTGGGCAGGGAATTTTCCGCAGCAGGCGTCCTCGCTGCGCTGACTGCCTCCCCCATCACTTGGCTGCAGGCTGTCCCGACCATGCTGCAGTCCCTGCTACAGCATGCACAGGCAGAGCAGTTTCCTGCGCAGTTTTCTGCCCTGCGATTCATTCGCTCCGTGTCAGCCCCCTTACCGGAGACTGTAAAAGCAGCGGCTGAAAATTATTTTTCAGTGCCTCTGATTGAAATTTACGGGATGACGGAAACCGCCGGGGTCATCTGCAGCAATCCCCTGGACAGGCAGCGCAGCCTCTCCGTCGGGTTACCGGTGAATCAGCAGATCATGATCCGGGATGCCCAGGGAAATTCAGCCAGAGCGGGTGTCAAAGGGGAAGTGCTGGTGCAGGGCAGCAATGTGTTTTCAGGTTATGCCGGACTCGATGCCACAGAGCAGGAAAACTATTTTTTCGGGCCCTGGTTCAGAACCGGTGATGAAGGCTATCTGGATGAAGAGGGTTTTCTCTTTTTGAGTGGCCGTATCAAGGAGATTATCAACCGGGGAGGAGAAAAAATTTCGCCGCAGGAAATTGACCGGGAAATTACCGGCTTCCCGGGGATTCAGGATGCAGCGGCATTTGCCGTGAAGCATGAAACTTTGGGCGAGGATGTTGCGCTGGCAGTTGTCAGCCCCCGGGGCATTGACGAAAACGCCCTGAGAGAATACCTGTCTGAGCGTCTTGCCAGATTCAAGGTGCCACGTCTCATTTATTATCTGGACAGTCTGCCCAGAAACCGGAGCGGAAAAATATTGCGCCACCAGCTGTCACAGCAGTTTGACAAACAGGCTGAACAAAATTTATCACCGCTGCCGGAAACGGAACCGGCGCTAAGTATTGCCAGGATTTGGCAAAAAATATTGCGGCTGGAGCGTGTCGGTCTGCAAGATAATTTCTTTGACCTGGGCGGAGACTCCCTGAGTGCACTGAGTTTCCTGCAAGAACTGAAACACAGCTTCGCCTGCGAAATCCATGTTACCAGTCTGTTTACCTATCCCACCCTGGAATCCTTTGCCGAGCATCTGCAAAGCAAACTGGGGACTGATGGCCCGGAGCATGCGCTCCCACAAATTGCCGGCCTGCCGGAGACGATCAACCATACCCTGCAGGCGTATCTCAGTGCCTGGCAGGGAGAGCGCTTATTTCCAGGGTCTCTGGTTGTCGGCCTGAATACCCTGGGCCAGAAACCACCGCTATTCTGGTGTGTACAGGGCTATGAAGAGTTGCGCCTGCT
>CAZKJY010000412.1:0-2226 GCA_964553165.1 uncultured Enterobacteriaceae bacterium | reverse complement strand
CAAAAAGGTAAAGCATGCTGTCATGTTCAGCAAAGGCAAAGCGGGCAGCCGGATGCTTCTCAAACCGGATTCCCTGGTCGGTGAGGGCTGAGAGTTCGTCGATGCCGAGTAATGAATCGGGCAGAAACTGCTGCTCCGGGTATTTACGCTGGGTCATGGTTTTACCAAAGCTGCATAACAGCTTAATCTCGTCTTCACATTGCTTGCTGATAATCTGTTTGAGCATGCACAGGCTTGATCGGCTGATTTCCGCAGGATGATGCTGATGAGTCAGTCCCGGGTCTTTATAGCGCAGATGTTCGTTACTGCTGGAGGCGAGCTCATTGACAAATTCGTCGAGAATTTCGAGGTAGGAGGGGGCCCTGAAGCCAACGGAATAGCTCATTGATGGATCAAGGGATATCCCCTGGTGTGCAATGCCCGGGGGAATGTAAAGGATGTCTCCGCATTCCAGTACATAGTCCGCCTGGCTTTCAAAGTGATTCAGTATTTTCACAGGCACGTCTTCGAGCAACGGGGTATTTTCATCACATTGCTGGCCCAGTTGCCAGCGTCTCTGTCCCTGTCCCTGCAGGATGAAGACATCATAATAATCAAAATGGGGACCGACACCGCCGTTGGGGCTGGCATAGGAAACCATGATGTCGTCAAAACGCCAGTCGGGGATAAAATCAAAGTTCAGGTAAAGTGCTTTAAGCTGGGTAAACCAGGTGTCAACAGCCTGTACGAGCAGGGTCCAGTCTTTTTCCGGCAGGGCAGTGAAATCCGCTTCGCTGAACGGGCCGTTCCGTTGGTGCCAGGTGCCATTATTAAAGCTCACCAGTCGGCTTTCGACGGCTTCCTCACAGGCAAGGCCGGCCAGTTCTTCCGGGCTCAAAGGGTCGCTGAAACCCGGGATGGCCTGTCTGATGAGCAGCGGCTTTTTTTGCCAGTATTCCGCAAGAAAGTTTTCACGGCTTATGGCGCCATTAAACATCAGACACGTTTGGCCTGTTCGGCGGCATTGCCAATATAGTTGCCCGGTTTGAGTTTCTTCAATTCGGCTTTGGTACTATCAGGCAGATCCAGGGAATCGATGAACTCTGCAAGCACTTTTGCATTGATCTGCTGGCCACGGGTCAGTGCCTTCAGCTTTTCATAAGGCTCTGGGATATCGAAACGTCGCATGACCGTCTGAATGGCTTCTGCCAGGACTTCCCAGCTGGCATCAAGGTCGGCAGCCAGCCTGTCTTCGTCAATCATCAGTTTACGGATACCCTTAAGGCTGGCCTGATAAGCAATGGTGCCGTGAGCGAAACCAACACCGATATTGCGTAGTACGGTCGAGTCGGTGAGATCACGTTGCCAGCGGGAGATTGGTAGTTTCTCAGCCAGATGCGACATGATGGCGTTCGCCAGGCCGAGATTGCCCTCGGAGTTTTCAAAATCAATGGGGTTCACTTTGTGTGGCATGGTCGAGGAACCGACTTCACCTGCAACCAGTTTCTGTTTGAAGTAGCCCAGAGAAATATAGCCCCAGATATCACGGTCAAAGTCGATCAGGATGGTGTTGAAACGACAGACTGCAGCAAACAGTTCGGCAATATAGTCATGTGGCTCGATCTGTGTGGTATAGGGGTTCCAGTGGAGTCCCAGTTTGGCGATCAGCGCCTGGGCGTTTGCCTCCCAGTCGACTTCCGGATAGGTGACGATATGGGCATTGTAGTTACCGACGGCGCCGTTGATCTTACCCAGTATTTCTGTATCGGCGATCTGCTCATACTGCCGTTCGAGACGGGCCACGGTATTGGCAAATTCCTTGCCCATGGTGCTCGGGGTGGCGGTCTGGCCATGTGTTCGTGACAACAGGGGAATATCGGCATAGGCATGGGCTTTTTCCCGGATCGCATCAATCAGACGGCGCAACTCAGGCAAGAGGCAGTGAGCACGGTAGTCTTTGAGCATTAGAGCGTAGGACAGGTTATTGATATCTTCAGAAGTACAGGCAAAGTGTACAAATTCCTTGATAGAGTCCAACTCCTTGTTTTTACTAAAGATATCCTTGATAAAATATTCAACGGCCTTGACATCGTGATTGGTGACAGCCTCTTTATCCTTCACCCATTGGGCGTCTTGCTCAGAAAAGTTGGCGATCAGGTTTTCAATCAGGGTGTTGGCGCTGTCACTCAATGCCGGCAGCTCAACAATGCCAGGATTTTCAGCCAGTTGCTGGAACCAGCGTAATTC
>CAZKJY010000411.1:0-2227 GCA_964553165.1 uncultured Enterobacteriaceae bacterium | reverse complement strand
ATGGCATCAAACGCGTTTTCGGCATTCCCGGTGCACAGATATATCCGCTTTTTGATGCCTTTGGAAAACATGGGTTCGAGGTCATTGCGCCGAGGCATGAACAGGCAGCTGCCTACATGGCGATGGGTGCAGCCAAATCCACTGGTGAACCGGAAGCCTTCTCGGTTGTGCCGGGACCCGGCATTCTCAATGCCACGGCTGCACTGTGTACGGCCATGGGCACCTGTGCCAAGGTGTTGTGCCTGACTGGGCAGGTGCCTTCATCCTATCTGGGTTCAGGTCGGGGTCATCTGCATGAACTGACTGACCAGCCCGGCACGCTGAAAAAGATTATCAAGGACGCTGTGCGCATCGATGATCCCCGACGGACTTCCGTCATCATGAATCAGGCGTTCCAGACACTGCAAAGTGGGAGACCCGGCCCTGTTTCTGTGGAAATGTGCTGGGATACCATGGCAATTCAGCATGAGGTGGAAATCACGGCAGGCAACAAAACTGTACTGCGTCCCCAGGTTGATCCCGATCAGCTTAAGGCTGCAGCGAAGGAAATTGCCAGGGCCAAACAGCCCATGATTATGGTGGGCGGTGGAGCCCAACATGCGTCAGAGGCTGTCCATGCCCTGGCTGAACTCCTGTCCGCGCCGGTGATGTCATTCCGCAGTGGACGCGGCATCGTTGCCGATGATCACCCTCTGGGTGTCCCCCCCGTCGCCGCACGCCTGTTGTGGGAAAAGTGCGACCTGATTATCGGTATCGGTTCACGTCTGGAAATGCCCTACATGCGTTGGGTGCCCGGTAACAGCTATCAGGACAGGCCGGCTGACAATCGCACTGTCATCCGCATTGATGCCGACCCGGCCGAAATGAACCGTTTTATCCCGCACATCGCCCTGATTGCCGATTCTGTTGACGGCACAACTGCTCTGGTTGAAGAATTGCAGGATAAGGTGAAGCCGGCCAAACAAAGAATTGATGAAATCGCCGAGGCCAAAGCCAAAGCCGAAAAACTCATTACCAAAGTACAACCGCAGATGGATTACCTGAAGGCCATTCGTGCCGTCTTGCCGCGTGATGGAATCTATGTACCGGAACTTTCGCAGATGGGATTTGCCAGCTGGACTGGCGGATTGCCTATCTATGAACCACGCACCTATATCTCAGAAGGCTACCAGGGCACGCTGGGTTTTGGCTTTCCGACCGCGCTCGGTGCCAAAGTGGCGAACCCGGACAAGGCGGTGGTCTCCGTCAATGGCGATGGTGGCTTCATGTTCGGCATGCAGGAACTCGCGACGGCGGCGCAGTACAAGATCGGGTTGATCACCCTGGTCTTCAACAACAACGCTTACGGCAATGTTCTGCGCGACCAGGATAATCTGTTCCAAGGGCGGCATATTGCTTCGGAACTGTATAACCCGGATTTCGTCAAACTGGCGGAAAGTTTTGGCGTCAAAGGCCTGCGGGTAACATCGCCGGCAGAACTGCAAAAAGCGTTGGCGACCTGTATTGATGACAACCAGCCGGCCTTGATTGAAGTCGTCACTGAGCGTGGGTCTGAGAGTTCGCCCTGGGAATTTATCCACATGTACGAAAAACCCGCAGGCTAGCCAGTCAGGCTGATTTATAGAATTCGGCGTTTATTTTCTCTCGGTGCCGCTAGCGGCGACTTTTCATTTTCCTCTTTCAGTTTGGCATTCCAGCGCAGACGGAAATAGGTCAGTGCCTCATCCGCATTAAAGGAACGCGGCACAAAATCCGGACTGTCCTGCAGCAATTTTTGCTGCGCCTCGATAAACACCTTGTCTTCCATGAAGCCTTCCATCAGGGAATCTTTTAACGAAGGACTGATGGCATCGTTATCCAGCTGGTCACAGTGCAGGTAATTCCAGAAGAAATGCGTCGTGTTGTAGGTTTCCGGCGTCATGAACTGGCAGTTACGGTACTCCCGCACCGGTCTGCCGTCATTGGCGGGTTTGCCCGCGTCATCCACAGGCTCAAAAATGGTGTCCATCAGAAAGATGCCGGGCAGATACATGGCCATGCGGTTGCAGCGGTCCAGTTTCATGTCATGTTCTGATGCCGGAATCACTTTGCGGTGAAAAGGCGGCGGCATGGAGTGACGATGCCAGCGTTCGGTACGATAACCATTGTCCAGCTGTTCCAGGTTTTCGATTTTGGTTTCGTAGGCATATTCTTCCGAGCCACCCAGGGTGGTGGTATGCACGAAGGC
>CAZKJY010000410.1:0-2234 GCA_964553165.1 uncultured Enterobacteriaceae bacterium | reverse complement strand
CCGAAAGTGCATGGTGGCATCCTGGCCAGACGCGGAACCGATGATGCGGTGATGAAAGAACACGATATTCCGCCGATCGACATGGTGGTGGTCAATCTCTACCCCTTTCAGGCAACCGTGGCGAAACCTGATTGTGACCTGCCCACAGCCATTGAAAACATCGATATCGGTGGCCCGACCATGCTTCGTGCCGCTGCTAAAAATCACGCCTTTGTGTCTGTTGTCGTCGACCCGGCTGACTACCCGAGGATAGTTGAAGAGCTGCAGGGTAATCAGAATCAGATCAGCCAGCAGACCCGCTTTGATCTGGCCGTAAAAACCTTTGAACATACCGCCCAGTATGATGGCGCTATCGCCAACTATCTGGGCCGAATAAGCACTGACAGTAAATTCCCCCGCACCTTCAACAGCCAGTTCATCAAGAAACAGGATATGCGCTACGGTGAAAATCCGCATCAGAAGGCAGCCTTCTATGTGCAGGCCGACAATACGGAAGCCAATATTTCCAGCGCCAGACAGTTGCAGGGAAAAGAGCTTTCATTCAACAACATTGCCGACACCGATGCCGCCCTGGAATGTGTGAAAAGTTTTTCCGAACCAGCCTGTGTCATTGTCAAGCATGCCAACCCATGTGGTGTCGGAGTGGCCGACACGATTCTGCAGGCTTATGAAAAGGCCTACCAGACTGATCCGACCTCTGCCTTTGGCGGCATCATTGCCTTCAACCGTGAGCTCGATGAGGAAACCGCACGTACCATTACCGAGCGGCAGTTTACTGAAGTCATTATTGCTCCTTCCATCAGCACCGCTGCGGCAAAAGTTGTCAGTGCCAAAGCCAATCTGCGACTGCTGAGTTGCGGCGAGTTTACCGGGGAAAACCGATCCGTGCTGGATTACAAAAAAGTCAAGGGTGGCCTGCTGGTTCAGGATCTTGATACCGGAAGCATCAGTGAAAGTGATCTGAAGGTGGTCACCAAACGCAACCCAAGCCCGGCAGAAATTGCAGACCTCCTGTTTGCCTGGAAAGTCGTCAAATTCGTGAAGTCCAATGCCATTGTTTACATCAAGGACCAGCAGACCATCGGTATTGGTGCCGGGCAGATGAGCCGGGTTTACAGCGCCAAAATTGCCGGTATCAAGGCCGCGGATGAAGGCCTGAAAGTAGCAGGCTCTGTCATGGCCTCCGATGCCTTTTTCCCTTTCAGGGATGGCATTGACGCGGCTGCAGAAGCCGGCATCACCGCCGTCATTCAGCCCGGCGGCTCGGTCAATGACCAGCAGGTAATCGATGCTGCCGATGAAGCCGGCATGGCCATGGTCTTCACCGGCATGCGGCATTTCAGACATTGATGTTTGGTCTGTGCAGCTGCAGCGATATATTTCAAACTGTGACCGTCTGGCGACAGGACGTCGCCAGCCGAGCCTGTACAGGGAAGTACGTTTTTTGGCGTGTCACAGGAGAAATATACCGCTGTAGCCATAGAGTTAACTCTTTGCTATCACAGTAGGTATTTGAATGAACATACTCATCATCGGCAGTGGCGGACGCGAACATGCGCTGGCCTGGAAAGCAGCTCAGTCGCCTCTGGCTGATAAAGTCTTTGTGGCTCCAGGCAATGCCGGCACCGCCATGGAAGCAGGCGTGGAAAATGTGGCACTCGACCCGATGGATTTCAAAGCGCTGTGCGATTTCTGCCTTGCTAACAATGTCGGTCTGACTATCGTCGGACCGGAAGCTCCCCTGGTCGCCGGTGTGGTTGATTATTTCCAGCAACAGGGACTGGCCTGCTTCGGACCAAAACAGGGAGCGGCCCAGCTGGAAGGCTCCAAAGCCTTCACCAAGGATTTTTTAAAACGTCACCGGATTCCGACTGCAGCCTATGAAGTCTTTACCGACGTGGATGCGGCAATTCATTATCTTCAGCAGCAGACCCTGCCCATTGTCATCAAGGCTGATGGTCTGGCCGCTGGCAAGGGCGTCATCATTGCCCACTCCCTGCAGGAAGCCAGCGACACCGTCAGAGACATGCTCTCGGGAAACCGCTTTGGCGATGCCGGACACCGAGTGGTGATTGAAGAATTCATGCAGGGCGAGGAAGCCAGTTTCATCGCGCTGGTTGATGGTCTTACCGCCCTGCCCTTTGCCAGCTCCCAGGATCACAAGGCACGTGATGATGGCGATAAAGGTCCCAACACGGGTGGCATGGGCGCCTATTCCCCAGCGCCCGTAGTCA
>CAZKJY010000409.1:0-2235 GCA_964553165.1 uncultured Enterobacteriaceae bacterium | reverse complement strand
CAATAACGGGATTCAGGTTTCTGCTGATGAAAGTGAAATATTCGTTGCCGCTTCGGGTCTGGCCGCCATCGTGACCCTGGCCAACAGCAATCCGACCCGGGTACTGCGACGAACCCGGACCCTGCCCTTTGTTCCGGACAATGTAGTACTGGATAGCAATGGTTATCTGCTGACGGCAGGTATGCGCGATGATGAGCCCGTCTGTTATGGTACCGGACTGCCGCCAGTCAGTAACTGTCCACGGGGTACGATTGCCGTCTCGATTCATCCGCTGACCATGAAAGATACAACCATCCTCGACGCCACCGCCAACCCGGCTTTCAGCAGGGCGACCATGGCCATTGTTACACCGGGTAATGAAGTCTGGATTGGCTCCTTCGGCTTTTCGCGTATTGCCTGGCAGGTGCTGGATGAATCCAATTAAGGCTTCCGGCTTCATGGTCCTGGCCGCCATTCAGGGACAGTCTGGTGGCCGGAGGGCGCCTGTGCGTCAAGGATGGCTTTAATCTTCAGTTGGCAAGGTTATAATCAAAACTCATTTTAAAACTCTGTATGAAGGAATCCACATGGCCCAGATAACCCTGAGAGGTAATCCAATCAATACCAACGGCGATTTGCCCGCAGCAGGCGCAAAGGCTCCCGCTTTTTCCCTGGTTAAAACCGACCTGTCCGCGCTTAACAGTGATGACCTGGCTGGCAAACGCGTCATCCTGAATATCTTTCCCAGTATCGATACCCCTGTGTGTCAGGCATCTGCCAGAGCGTTCAACAGCAAGGCGTCCGATCTGGACAATACGGTGGTCGTTTGCGCCTCCATGGATCTTCCCTTTGCACTGAAACGCTATTGCGGTGCTGAAGGACTGGATGATGTCATGCCCGCTTCAGGTTTTCGATCCGACTTTGCCAGCGACTATGGCCTGAAAATGGTGGATGGTCCTCTGGCCGGGTTGGCTGCACGTGCAGTTGTGGTTATTGATGAAAATGGCACGGTTCTGTATTCGCAGCTGGTGGGTGAGATTGCCGATGAACCAGATTACGAGGCGGCGCTTGCCAGTCTGTCATAAAGCGTCAGGATTAAGGTCTTGAAAAAAAGCCACCCCGTCAGGTGGCTTTTTTTATGTCTTCAAAAATATTTTCCAGACAAGTAGTGGCAGTTTGATATTTAAACATTGTTTAAATAAAAACGGACAATGCATTTGATGCGCTATTTATAGCCTATTTCTTTGCAGGTTAATCAAAATCAGGCTTGGCAGATGCTGCTAAATTGCTATCAGGCACAGAATAACATTGGCAAGCAGGAGCCAATATCCTCTAGAATGCAGCAATAGCAATACAGGGAAGAACGAATAAATGCTGGAACAGCAAGTCCTCAAATATTTGTATGCCAACTATCCTCTGGCAATCTTCATGACCCTCCTGTTGAACGGCATGCTGATGAGTGTGGTAGGCAATGATGCCAATATGCAAACCTTGCTGTTTTGGTATTTGACGCTGGTGGTTTTGCAACTGTTCAGACTTGGCGACTATCTTCATTTCCGGCTTACGCATCAGGGTGAGATTTATTCGATCTTTGCGATGTTTCGCAATTTCAGGCTGGGAATTCTGGCCAGTGCAATCTGTGTTGGCAGTTTGCCCCTGCTGATATTCAGTAATGTGAATCTGACCGAACTGGTCTTTATTGCTTTTGTCTTTGCAGGCATCACCGCCGGTGCTACCAGTAATCTGGGCGTCGACCGCGCTTCGCTGCTCCTGTATCTGTTTCCGGTGCTGCTGCCCCTGGCATTCTGTTTTTTCAGGTTGGAAGGTTCGATGGCGACCATCATGGGTTTCACCATTCCATTGTATATGGCTTATCTAATCATTAACGGCAATCGCTTTCTGAGCAGGCTGACAGAAAATGTGCTGCTGCGGGAAGAGGCTGTCAATCGTGAGAAGGCCATTCTCTTGCAGCAGAAAGTCGCCGAACTCATTGTGAAGATTCAGTCTGCCTACATGGATGAACGGATCAACAGCCAGTTTTTTCAGCGTGTAACCCAGGAACTCGTAAAAATCAGCGGCAGTGACTACGGGTTTATCTGCCGTGTCCGGCAGAAATCAGACATGCTGATGGATAGTGTGGTCATTGCCAATGTGGGCCATCTTTCTCTGAAAGCCATGCATGGTGAATCCCTGCAGATGGATGAACTCAATCAGCGGCCCCTGTCACTGGAAGCCTATTTCTCCAAGGTGGTGTTG
>CAZKJY010000408.1:0-2246 GCA_964553165.1 uncultured Enterobacteriaceae bacterium | reverse complement strand
ATTTTTTTGATAAAGATACTATTCATGCCCAAGAAGGGCGACTAATATTTTTGCCCCATGACATTGATCCATACATACCTATTTCACTTTGTGATCATGGAATTGCCACTCCTTACACAACTGCGTTGCTTGCAGTGATCGCTACTGGGAAAGATAGTATATATCTTGATGTTACAGGTCGAATAAACAATACCTGTCCTGACTATCTAAACGATTTAACCGTAAATAACATTGATGAATTAGAGAAAAAAATTATTTACTGGCTAAATGGTCAGAATGAAATTAGCAGTGAATTATCTAATGACTTATGCAATCCAAAAGACATCAAAAAATTAGTTAATGAGAATATAAAACGATTAACAGCAAATATGTAGTAGTCCATTCATTAATTATCTAACTATTGTTATAGCGCATAAAACATTTGGCGAACATGGATAGTTAGCCTTGTGATTTCAACACCTCAAATATTTTTGCAAACAGTTCATAATATCAATTTCAATAATCTTTAAAATGAGAAACATATAATCCCATGAAAACCAAAGTAATTAATGTCGGATATGGTGAGATCCCAATTGTGAAAATTGGCGATAATCTGCCTCTAGCATTTATCGGCGGACCTTGTGCTATAGAAAGCAAGGACCATGCTTTCAAGATGGCTGAGATGATCAGCAAGATTTGCGAAAGGACAGGGTTCCAATATATTTTCAAATCTTGTTACGACAAGGACTGCCGATCGTCACCGGACAGTTTTCATGGCCTTGGTCTGGAAGGCGGGTTGAAGGTGCTTTCCGACGTTCGCGAGGAGTTCGGGTTGCCCGTCGTATCCGACTTTTCGGATTCTTCCTGGGCAGCTGCAACCGGCGAGGTTTGCGATCTGGTCCAGGTGCCGGCCTATTTATGCCGCCAGACATCCATCCTCAGGGCTGCCGCCCAAACCGGACGGCCGATCCTGCTCAAGAAAGGACAGTTCATGAGCCCCTGGAACATGAAAAACTCGGTACGCAAGATCGAGAGTTTCGGTAATGACAATGTCATCCTGGCAGACAGGGGTACGTTCTTCGGCTACAACATGCTAGTCAATGACATGCGTTGTTTCCCGATCATGCAGGAAACCGGATACCCGGTTTGTTTTGATGCCACGCACTCGATTCAGCTCCCGACTTCCATGGGTAACATTTCCGGCGGCCAACGGGAATTCATTCCGCATCTCGTCAGAGCAGCAGCCGGTTGCGGTATCAATGCCCTCTTCATGGAAGTCCATGACGATCCGCCCAATGCCATGTCGGACGCCAATACTGTCCTGGATGTGAAATATCTTGAAAATATCCTGCATCACGCAAGGGCCATTCATTCCACCAGAATGGAACTTCTGGAAAAATTTGGAGAAGACTGTGTCCACCAAGAAAACTGACATGCTAGTAAAAGACGTAATGCTTCAAGCCGGGTCCTTTCCAGTGCTCTCTGAAAGAATCATTTTCAAGGAAGCTCTGGAAGCCATGGGAAAATCCAGGCTGGGTATCGCCTGTATCGTCGGTCCTGGCAATCACCTCATTGGAGTGATCACCGACGGTGATGTCCGGCGCAAGCTCTTGACAGTACAAAAGCCGTTTTCAGCCTTTTTTGTCGATGACTGCGTGGAACATTGCATCAGGTCCCCGAAAGTGACATCCCCGGAAGCTAGCCTTATTTCTGCAATTGAAATCATGGGCAAGCACCAGATCTGGGATCTGCCGGTGGTAAATGACAAGGGGGAACTGTCCGGATTGTTGCACTTGCATCCGGCCATCAAGGCATTGTTGGGAATGGAGTGAGCTTGTTCCGCGGAGATACGGTTTTCGAGCATCTCGCCGGTTCACTTTCAGCACCTGATCCGGGTGCCAGTTCCCACTGGCAATTGCAGCATGCCGCCTTTTCCTACGAGGACGGTGTCTTTACCGGGTTGCAGGGATTTGGCGGGTACCAGCGACCCTACTCAGGACTGCGCAAGTGGGTGCATGCGTTACTGCAGTCCAGGTACAGGCGTGGATTCGGCCAGGACAGTCATTTCGCAAACTTCGACGCGGTTGCTGCCGCGATCACGAAAAGCCAGGACAGGGCTTATGACCTGGACGTCCTCAGGCAAACCATGACCCTGGCCTGGCTGCAGCATGAATTGCCGACCGGGTTCTTCCATGAAGGAGCTACCGCCTGCGTGATCGGTGATGGTTTCGCCTCGATGACCTCGCTACTGGAAGCGGCCACTGATA
>CAZKJY010000407.1:0-2251 GCA_964553165.1 uncultured Enterobacteriaceae bacterium | reverse complement strand
GCTATTGTACCCCAAGCCAGAGCCGGAGGTTTAGTGGGATTTCAATGGCTGAATGGTCACAACCTGAGTGTCTTTCGGGAGTGGATCCCTGCTCTTGCCAGCGGCTTTCAGTTTATCCAGATACTGCTGCCAGAGGGTATCCTGAGTCTGACAGAGTTCACGCAGATATTCCCAGGTATAAAGACCACTGCTGTGGTCATCGTCAAAATGCAGGCGCAGGGCATAGTTGCCGACACTTTCGATTGTTGAAATCAGGACATGACGTTTGCCGACCTGTAACACTTCCTGGCCAGGGCCATGGCCTCTCACTTCTGCAGATGGGGAATAGACGCGTAGCAACTCGGCATTGAGTTGAAAACTGCCATCTGCATACTGAAGTTCAAGAATGCCTGAACGTCGATGCAACTTGATGTCAGTGGGTAGCATGGTTGAATCCTACAAAATAAAGCGACTCAGGTCTTCGTTCTCTGACAATTCACTGAGCGTGTAATTCACAAATTCGGCGTCTATAACAAAGTCGGTTTTAGCACTATCAACAAGTTCAGCTGCCCGAAATGAAATATCCTCGAGTAATTTTTCCATCACCGTATGCAAGCGCCGGGCGCCGATATTTTCTGTGCGTTCATTGACCGACCAGGCAATTTCTGAAATTTTCTGAATGCCATCTTCCGTGAACTCAAGATTCAGCCCTTCAGTAGCGAGCAGAGCCTGATACTGCTTGCAAAGTGATGCGTCCGGTTCAGTCAGAATGCTTTTGAAATCTTCTACGGAAAGAGCATCAAGTTCGACGCGTATGGGCAGGCGACCCTGCAGTTCCGGAATCAGATCGGAAGGTTTGGACAGGTGGAAAGCCCCGGAGGCGATAAAGAGGATATGGTCGGTTTTAATCGGGCCGTATTTGGTCGTTACAGTTGAGCCTTCTATAAGAGGCAGCAGGTCTCTCTGTACGCCTTCTCTTGATACCCCGCCAGTCGCACTTTCGTTTTTGCTGGCGACCTTGTCAATTTCGTCTATAAAGACGATGGCGGTCTGCTCTGTACTTCTGACGGCTTCAGCCCGCAACTCTTCCTCATTGATGAGTTTGGCAGCTTCTTCATCTCTGAGAATTTTCAGGGCGGCCTTGACGCTCACACGTCTGGTTTTTTTACGCTGGGAGCCGAGATTTGAAAACATGGAACTTAACTGGTTGCTCATTTCTTCCATGCCGGGTGGCGCCATGATTTCAATACCGCTGATCATGTCTGAGACTTTAATTTCAATCTCCTTGTCGTCCAGATCGCCTTCACGCAGTTTCTTCCGGAAAATCTGTCGGGTACTGTTGTCTGCCTGGGTGACACTGAGGGGTTCGACCTTGTTTTGGGAAGCGGGGCCAGGTAAGAGAATATCAAGCACCTTGTCTTCAGCGACATTGGCCGCCTGTTCGCTGACATTTTCAATTTGCTGTTCTCGTAGCATTTTATAGGCTACGTCTACCAGATCACGGATGATGGATTCAACATCGCGCCCAACATAACCAACCTCGGTAAATTTTGTGGCCTCTACCTTGATAAAGGGTGAGCCGGCAAGCTTGGCCAGTCGGCGAGCTATTTCCGTCTTGCCGACGCCGGTTGGTCCGATCATCAGAATGTTTTTTGGGGTGACTTCATTGATCAGTTCAGCCGGCAGTTTCATCCGCCGCCAGCGGTTTCGCAGCGCAATGGCGACGGCCCGTTTTGCTGCAGACTGCCCGACTATATGCTTGTCCAGTTGAGTGGCAATTTCCTTGGGACTTAAATCAGCCATGTAATAATCCTAGCAATCAAGTTCTTCAATGGTGAGCTGATGGTTTGTATAAACACAGATATCGGCAGCTATGTGTAAACTCTTTTCGACAATGCTGCGGGCATCCAGATCGGAATTTTCCAGCAGGGCTTTTGCCGCAGACTGGGCATAGGCACCACCGGAACCAATGGCCATCAGATAATTTTCCGGTTCAATGACATCACCATTTCCGGTAATGATGAGCGAATCTTCCTTATCGGCGACAACCAGTAGTGCTTCCAGTCGGCGCAGGGCGCGTTCGGTGCGCCAGAGTTTTGCCAGCTCAACGGCAGCCCGGGTAAGTTTGCCATGATGTTTTTCCAGCTGCTCCTCAAAACGCTCGAACAGAGTGAAAGCATCCGCGGTACCACCAGCAAAGCCGGCGAGGACCTGATCCTTATAAAGACGACGAACCTTGCGGGCATTGCCTTTCATGACAGTGTTGCCCTGG
>CAZKJY010000406.1:0-2257 GCA_964553165.1 uncultured Enterobacteriaceae bacterium | reverse complement strand
GAGCCACTGCGTCATCACATCACTGGGGGCACGTTTGCTGTCGGGGATGGCAACGGGAAAAGTCCCCAGGGTATCGCGCAGCAGATTGACCAGTTCTTCGGCTTTCCCCGGACTGGCGGCATCCACCACCAGCAGATTGTCCGCGCGCGAAATATAGGCATAGATTTTCGCTGATCGCGTGAAGGCTCTGGGCAGCAGGGAATTGTAGACATCATCCTGAATCTCGCGCTTTTCCTTGCGGTACACTTTTCTGCCCTGACGCGATTCAATCTCGGCCACGCGCTCGACAGTCGCTTCACGCACCACTGATGCGGGCAGCAGGCGATCCTGTTTCTGGGCACAAATCATGATGAAATCACCGATGATGTGGGTCAACAGGGGTGCTGATCCCTCCATAGACTGAGCAGGCTCTGAAGCCTCGCCAGCTTCCGAGCGTGTCTCATCTCCGTCATTGTCCGCTGCCGCCTCGCCCAGCGGACTGACCCAGCCCAGACGGGACTTTTCATAGCTCGCACAGGGCACAAAGGCATAATCGCCGAGCTGGGCTTCCAGGTCTTCAAAGGCGATATCAAAAGGTTTGAGGAGTTGAAACAGACGTAAATTCTTGAACCACATAGAACGGACAACCGGCTATTTATTGCACAACATATTACACAACTTATTGCACAACTTATTACACGACGAAAGGGGCGAATTATGACACAGACAAGCGCGGAAAATCAGTTATTGATTGCAGACCTCCCCGGATCAGGCAAGGGGGAGCATGAGGCTCCCCCGGGAGATATTACTGCACAAATTCGCGGACAATGACCGTCATTAATTCCACTGCCTGGTTGAACGCCTCAACAGGAATGCGTTCATTATTGCCATGGATGTTTGACTCCACGCCTTCCTGGAACACAATTGGGCTGAAGCCATAACTGATGATTCCCAGGTCGCGAAAGAAATGGCTGTCGGTGAATCCGGTCATCGCCGAGGGGACAATATTGACCGTTGGAAAGCGTTCACCAATAACCCGGCTCATCAGACTGAAGAGGTCGGTATCGGCGCTTGATTCTGCCGGCCCGAATAACATGATTTCTTCAATGGCAATCTGATCATCCGCGATACGCTCCCGGATCTCTCCTAAAAACTCACTGGCATCCTGGTCAGGCAGAATCCGGCAGTCCAGCTCTGCACTTGCAACCGGCGACACGACATTAATTTTTTCACTGCCGGTGAGCATGGTTATTGAGCAGGTGTTTCTGATCAGGGAATGCAGGCCCGGCCTTTCGGCCTGCAGGGCTCGCAGAAACGCCGGATCCTGAACGGCCTCGTCAATGTTACTCATGGCCTGTTGCCATCTGGGATCTTCATTGGGGGCCATGCGGGCAAACATCTCACGAACTGTGCCGATCACATGGGGTTCGAAAGGATTTTGCTGAATCCTGTTCAGGGCGGCGATCAGTCGGGTGGTTGCGGAGGTGGTTCTGGGCACTGAGCCGTGTCCCGGAACATCCGTGGCGACCAGTCGCAGCCAGTACGGGCGCTTCTGGGCAATCTCTATGCCCAGCTGAATCTGGTTGTTATTCATCAGGGTGGCCCCGCCGCCTTCATTGAGCAGGTAGCCCACCCCCGCAAAAATTTCCGGGCGATTTTCGATCAGCCAGCCCGCGCCAAACAGTCCGCCGGCCTCTTCATCGGCGGTAGCCATGAAGATCACATCGCGATTGAGTGCTATGCCACTTCTGTGCAGGGCCAGAAAGGCTTCCAGATGCATAATCCCCAGGGATTTGGTATCGGATGCCCCGCGACCGTACAGCATGCCATCTCTGATGACGGCATCGAGCGGATCAGTTTCCCAAAACTCGGGGGTCGCCGGCACCACGTCAATATGATGCAGGAGCACCAGTGCCGGTTCATCCCCGCCTTCAAGACGCGCCCAGATATTGCCACGTCCAGGGGCTGACTCCGCCGTTTCATAGGGGATGCCTTCGGCATCGAAAATTCTGCTGAAAAAGGCAACGCCGCGAACTTCATTGCCTGGGGGATTGATCGTATCAATTTCAAGATATTCCATCAGGCGCTCCAGCGGCGTCTGGGCAAACGCGCCTGTCGCCAGTATGAACAGCCCGACTGAAGTGAATACAGCAAGTATTTTTTTCATGATTGGCACCTAAAGCAATGGATTGGCTTCACGCTTGGTTTCACTATAGCATCCACTTAAGACTAAGCCTATCCGACGGCATAAGCCAGACTAAGTTAAGACCCGGGGCAA
>CAZKJY010000405.1:0-2261 GCA_964553165.1 uncultured Enterobacteriaceae bacterium | reverse complement strand
GCCCTTGCCTGCGCCCTCAAGACCCAGCAGGGTGGCGGAGCTGAATCCAACGATAAAACCCAGTGACAGGCGTAAAGCTGCCAGTCCCAGGCTGCGGTGAATGCTGCTGATCCTGAACTGGGACAGGGATACGCCGAGCGCCATCAACATCAGGGGAATCGAAAGGCCGGCAAATAAATCCGTGGTGTTAACTATCCAGGCCGGGGCATGGATATTGAAAAATACCAGGGCCAGCGTCAGCAGAACCGTAAAAAACATCGGATTGCGCAAAAGACTTTTCAGTGACATGGTGCCACTGGCTATCGCCACGCCCAGCGTGAAATGAAAGAAGGAATTGACGGCAAAATAGGTAATACCCATGGCCAGCCCTTCTTCGCCAAACGCCAGCAGGCATAGCGGCAGCCCCATGTTGCCAGTGTTGGGAAACATCTGTGAGGGCAGAAAGGCGCGCAGATCCAATTTCAGTAAACGCAGGATGATCAGAGCGACTAAGCCGACAACAAAAACGTTTAGCAGGGTTCCAGTCATGATGGATAAAAAGGAATCCATCTCGACACTGACTTCCATGAAGGTGGAGAAGACCAGACAGGGGGCCGAGATGGTGGTGATGAGGCGGGTGACAAAGTCGCGGTCGAAAGGTTGCTCAAATCTTCCCCAGCAATAGCCAACCAGGGCGCAGATAAACACAGGAGTAATAATTGAAAAAATCTGCGACAGCATCTAGGGAAGCTTTGCCGGAATCAGAGTCACTGAAATTTTCAGCCTTTCCAGGCCTCCAGCTTTTTATCGATGACGATATTTTTAAGTCGTGCATACTCAGGCAGGCCATTGCGGTATGGCGGGTAATCTTCTCCCTGAATCAGCGGGGCAAAATATTCCCGGGCAGCTGCTGTTATGCCAAAGCCGTCCTCAGTAATGAAGTTGGCGGGCATCTTTTTTTCCACATTGGCGACTTCTGAGAGCTTGGCTTCACCAACAGTCCAGCGGTAGGGTGAACTGCTTTCACGGACGATGGTGGGCATCACCGCATTTTTACCTGCGAGGGCAAATTCCAGCGCCGCCCTGCCCATGGCATAGGCCTGTTCGACATCAGTGGCAGAGGCAATATGACGGGCCGCACGCTGCAGATAATCAGCCACTGCCCAGTGATATTTATAGCCCAGTTCCTCCTTGATCATATTGGCCAATGTCGGTGCAACGCCGCCCAGCTGCGCATGACCGAAGGCATCGCGCGTGCCAGCTTCTGCGAGAAAGGTTCCGTCCTCATAGTGTGCCCCTTCCGAGACTACGATCGCGCAATAGCCATAGCTTTCCACACAGGTTTTCACCTTGCGCATAAAGGCGTCTTTGTCGAAGGCGATTTCCGGGAATACGATAATATGCGGGGCATCACCGTCCTGCTCGGCAGCCAGGCCTGCGGCACCGGCGATCCAGCCGGCATGCCGGCCCATGACTTCCATCACAAAGACCTTGGTAGAACTTTCACTCATGGAGGCGACGTCGAGGCCGGCTTCCCGAATGGAAACAGCAACATATTTGGCGACAGAACCAAAACCGGGGCAGGTGTCGGTGATGGGTAAATCATTGTCGACGGTTTTGGGAATGCCGATACAGGTCAGCGGATAGTCAATTTTCCGGCTGAGCTGAGCAACCTTGTTGGCCGTGTCCTGTGAGTCGCCACCACCGTTATAGAAGAAATAGCCAATGTCATGGGCCTTGAAGACCTCGATCAGGCGTTCGTATTCCGCCCTGTTCTCTTCAATGCTTTTGAGCTTGTAACGACAGGAACCAAAGGCACCTGCAGGGGTATGGCGCAAAGCGGCGATGGCAGCATCGGATTCCAGACTGGTATCAATCAGCTCTTCACGCAGAGCGCCCAGGATGCCGTTTTTGCCGGCATAAACAGTACCAAGGTCCGGGTGCTTGCGGGCCGTTTCAATCAGTCCGCAGGCCGAGGCATTGATGACAGAGGTGACCCCTCCTGACTGGGCATAGAAAATATTTTTAGGCATGTGAACTCCTTGGGGTCTGATGACAGTGCTAGTTAGTCTTGCTGAGTCTGAATCCGAATTGCTGATATTTTGAATCCATGGCAGTGCCAAGCAGGAGTATATTCAGAATCAGGATAAAAAATTTGAAGCGGCCCGGCGAATTCACTCCCGCAAATTTCTCAATGGTGAAATCATGCTCTCTGAAAGTCCGTTGCATGCTCCGGGCGGTAAAAAAACGCAGATGGGTGCGGTCCAGGACCCCGGCATCTT
>CAZKJY010000404.1:0-2264 GCA_964553165.1 uncultured Enterobacteriaceae bacterium | reverse complement strand
GAAAGGGCGGCATTCTAGCAGACCGCCGCCCTCAGGCTTAACAGAAATTAAAGTCCAAGATTGAATAAGCTAAAAACATTTAGTGCTTATCAAACTTGTCTCAAACTATCAGATCTAACCGTTCCAGATACGCTCTATGTCACCAAGCACCTCTACCAGACAGGTCATAAAGCGACCGGCATCACCACCATTCACGACACGGTGATCATAGGAAAGTGCCAATGGCATAAGCTTTCTGGGCACAAAAGTCGATCCATCCCAAACAGGCTGTATCGAAGTTTTCGATACACCAAGAATACCGACCTGAGGGGCTGGAACAATAGGCGTAAACCCGGTCCCACCAATAGCACCCAGACTTGAAATGGTAAAGCTGGCACCCTGCATTTCCTTTGGAGACAACTTGCCATCTTTTGCCTTGGCCGCAAAACTGGAGACCTCCTTCGCCAGTTCCCAGATGTCTTTTTTGTCGACATCCCGAATGACCGGCACCATCAATCCTCTGGGCGTATCTACCGCAATGGAAATATGGCAAAACTTGCGCTCAACCAGATCTTCCCCATTTTCATGAATCGCTGTATTGAATTTGGGGTTTTCGCCAAGCGCAACAGCAGCAGCTCTCAAAAGAAACGCTACCGGTGTCATCTTAATCCCTCGAGCCGCAGCTTCGGCCTTGAGGTAACCCCGGCATTCCTCGAGATCCGTCACATCGGCATTATCGAATTGAGTAACATGCGGAACGTGGAGCCAGTTACGCGACATGTTGTCGGCAGTAACCTTATTAATTTTCGACATAGGCTGGATGTCAACTTCGCCAAACTGACTCCAGTCGACACCAGGTATAGCAGGAATGCCCGCACCGCCAGTAGCTGCCCCACCTGATTTCAGTGCCTGCTTTACAAAGGCATGGACATCGTCTTTGATCACGCGGCCACGGTTACCTGTGCCTTTGACCTTGCGCAAATCCACACCCAACTCCCTGGCGAGTTTGCGAACTGCCGGACCTGCATGAACATCTGCACTTCCTACTGGCTCAGGTTCAGGGGTTTTGCCGGCAGAGGCTGGGGCTTTATTGGGCTCAGGCGCTTTAGCTTCTTCCTTAGCAGGGGCTGGCGCAGCAGCTTCCTTGGCAGCTGGCGCTTCGGGTTTCTTTGCTTGCACAGACTTGATGGTAACAAGCTTGTCGCCCTGGGAAATCTTGTCCCCCACAACAATATGTAATTCGAGAATCTCGCCTGCGGACTCAGCCGGAACTTCAACCGATGCCTTATCCGTTTCAACTACGGCAAGCGTATCGCCCTCATCGACCGAATCGCCCACAGCGACTGGGATTTCAATAATTTCGGCATCATCCGAGCCCATGTCTGGCACAAGGAATTCAACCGGAGCCGCTTCTTCGGCTTCTGAAGCGGGTTCTTCCTGTGCAGTTGAGTCCGATGTATCCAGATCTTGGGAAGCTGATTCATCAGATACCGAAGCTGAAGAAGACTCAGAGGCAATTTTCAGGGTAACCAGATCTTGTCCCTGACTGATTTTATCGCCTTCAGCCACATGTAAAGCGACGACAACACCGGCAGCTTCCGCTGGCACTTCCAAAGAAGCCTTATCTGATTCGGCGACAATCAATGAATCACCTTCGGCGACCTCATCACCTACAGCAACCACTATCTCGGTCACATCCGCGGTATCACTGCCAATGTCCGGAATCTGGAATAGTTTTTCAGATTCAGCCGATTCTTCAGCCGGAGCCTCATCAGAGACATCAGCAACAGGCCCATCGGACCCTTCTGTTGATTCTTCCGCTAGTGCTGATTCTGCTTGAGCTTCTTCTGACTCAGCCGAGGCAACTTCAACTTCAATCAGATCAGCTCCTTCAGCAAGAGCATCCCCTACTTTGACTTGAATTGCCTTAATGGTCCCAGAAACGGGTGAAGGAACTTCAAGAGAAGCTTTATCGGATTCCATCACACATATGGAATCTTCAACTTCGATTTTGTCTCCTACGGAAACAAGAATTTCAGTGACTTCAGCGCTATCAGCGCCAAGATCAGGTACTTTGACTATTTCAATTGACACGAGATTCTTCCCCCAGTTACAGCGTCATGGGATCAGCTTTTTCTGGATCAATGCCATATTTAGCAATAGCATCTGATACCAGGCTCTTATCGATCGCCCCGTCATCAGCCAGCGCCTTAAGGGCCGCAACCGTGCCATAGTTGCGATCCACTTCAAAATGCTTACGCAATCTAGCACGCGTATCAGAGCGT
>CAZKJY010000403.1:0-2271 GCA_964553165.1 uncultured Enterobacteriaceae bacterium | reverse complement strand
CGCATCAAAGACCCTGACGCCAAGCCGTTCAGCCTCGTTCTTGACCGATTGTGAAACCCCGTGGGCCGAAAAGATCACGATGGGTTTTTCACCATTGACCTCGACCGGTACCGCTGAGAGCTCATCGACAAAAATGGCGCCGCGCAATTTCAGTCTCTCCACCACAAATTTGTTGTGAACCACCTCATGACGGACATAGATTGGTGCACCAAAAATATCCAGCGCCCGATTGACAATATCAATGGCACGATCAACGCCCGCGCAAAATCCACGCGGATTGGCGAGCTTTATTTCACGTTGGGTTACAGCATCCATGAGCATATGTTACTGCAAAATCGGCGTGACTGCTTTAATCGCCACCCGGAAAATGATTTCCCGTCCAGCCAGCGGGTGATTGAAATCCACAATAACCTGATCAGCGGTAAAGTCATGAATCACCCCTGCCTGTTCATTACCTGCCGCATCGGCAAAGGAAAGCATCAGTCCTTTTTCCATCGGCAGATCAGCCGGAAACTGATAGGCAGGATAGGGCTGCAGATTATCATCATTACGCAAGCCAAACGCCTCTTCCGGCGGCAGCTCAAACTCTCTTTCATCGCCGGCTTTTAGACCAAACAGAACCCGTTCAAACCCCGGCAACAGACTGCCATCCCCAATGTCAAAGCTGACGGCTTTGCCGGCAAAATTGTTATCGATGAAATGCTGCGGATCTGATTTCAGGGCGAGCGAAAAATGCAGGGTGATGTGTTTCGCCGGGCCGACTTCATCTTCTGCATAGTTCTTCTCAACAGACTTGGCAGCTTCTTCATCAAGCAGATTCACCAGCTCCAGACGTTTATCCCGCATACTAGTCATCCTCCCTGTCAGTTTGTTCGCTTGTTGCCTGCGGTTTAGCGCGAATGACTTCCAGCACCATCAGCATGGCACCAATGGATATGGCAGAGTCGGCAATATTGAAGGTGGCAAAACGGTATTGCTGAAAATAGAGGCTGATAAAATCCACGACGTAACCCTGCAGAACCCGGTCGATCAGGTTGCCAACTGCTCCACCCAGAATCAGACACAGGGCAAATGCCAGCAGCTTCTCATGTTTGGGTAGCCGGACAATCCAGAACAGGATCAACAGACTGATGCCAAACGACAGTGCTGTAAAAAACCAGCGCTGCCAGCCTCCCGCGTCACTGAGGAAACTGAACGCTGCGCCGGTGTTGTAAGCCAGTAGCAGGTCAAAGCCTGGAAACACGGTCAGCGGTTGACCATAGCTCAACATGCTGTTGCACAGGTATTTTGTGAGCTGGTCAAGGATCACTACCAGCAGGGATATGCCCAGGAGCATGGCTGTACTCAACTCCCCGACTGATTGCTCATTGTGCTGCAAACTAAACCTCACCCCTGAAATAGGATCTGGCCAGGTCGATGTCCTGCTGGATTTTACTTTTCAGTGCCGCCAGATCAGCAAAGCTTTCCTGGTCACGAATTTTCTTCAGAAAATTGATACCCAGTGTTTTGCCGTACAGACTTTCATCAAAATCAAACAGATGGATTTCAATATACAGACCATGCGAACCTGCAATACTGGGTTTATAACCTACACTGGCCACCCCCTCAATACTGCGCCCATCAAATTCGGCAGTGGCGATAAATATTCCTTCTATGGCAAGCCGCTCCATACCGACCGTAATGTTGGCAGTTGGATATCCCAGTTGACGGCCCAGCTGCTGGCCCTGGACTACCTTTCCCCGTAACTGATAGGGTCTGCCAAGCAGATGCTGGACCGCTTCACAGTCCCCTGCTTCAAGTTTTTCCCGCAGCAGGGTGCTGCTCACCCGTTGTCCTTGCAGCAGACAGGTTTCTGCCGCTTCGACACAGAAACCCCACTGCTGCCCCCTGGTCTGCAGGAGATTAAAATCCCCGGCCCGCCTGCAGCCAAAACGGAAATCATCTCCAATGACCAGTGCCTTGACGCCCAGTCCCTTCACCAGCACCTGTTCAATAAAATCATCCGGGCTCAATTCACTCAGGGCCCTGTCAAAGGTCATTTTGTACACCAGATCAATCGCCTGACCCTGCAGAAAATGAACCTTGTCGTCGAAACTCAACAAACGTGCCGGCGCTTCGCTGCCACTGAAGAATTCTTCAGGCTGGGGCTCACTGAGGATAACCAGTGATGGCAGATCACTTGCCCTGGCCAGCTCCCTCAGTCTGCTCAGAATCATCTGGTGCCCGAGATGCATACCATCGTATTTGCCGATGGTGGCAACACAATGCGGA
>CAZKJY010000402.1:0-2283 GCA_964553165.1 uncultured Enterobacteriaceae bacterium | reverse complement strand
CATCGGGGAATGGCATGACGAGGACGGCGATGGTGTCTATGACATGCTCTCGGTTGAAACCCGGGCCCTGAAAGGTCCGCGCATCTATGACGGTCAATGGGTCCCTTTCCATGACAACAATGAGACCGTGATTTTCGAAGAAATCCGCCGTCTTGATGCTGACACCATGATGAATACCCTCACCGTCGTGGACGATGCCCTGACCGGTCCCTGGGAAGTCACCCAGTACTACGGTCGCGAAGAAGAAGTGATCTGGCAGGAATATGCCTGTGCCGAAAACAACAGCCAGCTGCGCCTGGGAGATGAGTGGTACTTCATCAGCGATGACGGAACCCTGGAACCCACCCGTCCAGGTCAACCCCGACTGGTGCCTGAATTCTAGCCTGTATTCAGCGGGAAAATTTTAACGCCTGATTTTCCAACTAGAAAAAGTCCAACTGTTGCCGCTGCGATAAGCGGGTATGTTTATTATGCGATCGGCGATATTGCCGCGATGGGAGACGATGCAAGCAAGGCCCTGCTTACATTTTTACAGAAAATAATAAAGTGATAAGGGATCATTCCCTTTTTATTTTTGGTTTATTGCAGGGTAACCCCACCGGGTGTATGGTAAGGACAGTCTGGCTGCTTTTCGATCAGCCGGGGATTGATTATGAAGAGGACATACCACTACATCCCTGTTCAGTTCTGTCTGCTTTTGCTCATTGCCGTACTCTCAATACTAACAATACAGGCAATACAGGCTCAGACTGGTGGCGGCAATAGTATTCATGTGCTGAAAATTGATGGCGCCATCGGACCGGCGACCAGTGAATATATTACAAGCGGCATCGCTGATGCCCAGCGTGAAGCAAGTGCCGTTATCATTCAGATGGATACCCCGGGTGGGCTCGACCTGGCCATGCGCGACATCATTCAGTCCATTCTCGAATCCAGCATTCCGGTGATCAGCTATGTCAGCCCGCAGGGAGCACGTGCCGCCAGTGCCGGTACCTATATTCTGTACGCCAGTCATGTCGCTGCCATGGCCCCGGCAACGAATCTGGGGGCCGCCACCCCGGTACAGATTGCAGCTCCTGGCGTAAGTGAGGCACCGGAAGATCCCGAAGCAGAAAGCCCTGAAAGTCCACAGAGCGCCATGGAACGCAAAATGATCAACGATGCCCGCGCCTATATCCGCGGACTGGCCGAGCTGCGTGGCCGTAATGCTGAATGGGCCGAGCAGGCCGTGGTGGAAGCCGCTTCCCTCTCGGCAACAGAGGCACTGGATCAGAATGTCATTGATCTTATCGCCACGGACCTTGATGAACTGATTGAGCAACTTGATGGCAGAACCGTCATGATCAATGAGCAGTCCATCGTGCTGGAGACACAGGATGCCAGTGTGCAGCTTATCGAGCCGGACTGGCGCATCAGTTTTCTGAATGTCATCACCAATCCCAATCTGATTCTGATTCTTGGTATGATCGGTGTCTATGGTTTGATTATCGAATTTTATAATCCCGGTTTTGGCCTGCCTGGCGTGCTCGGGGCAATCTGCCTGCTGCTGGCCGGTTACGGCCTGCAATTACTGCCGCTGAATTACACCGGGGTTGGCCTCCTGCTGCTTGGTGTGATCCTTATTTTTGCCGAAGCCCTGGTGCCCAGCTTTGGCATCATGGGCCTGGGCGGCATAGTCGCTCTGAGCCTGGGGGCCATGATCATGGTTGAAACCGATGTCGCGGTTTATCAGGTATCACTGCCGCTTATTGCCGCTATTACCGTCGCTTTTGCGCTGCTGCTGGTTGCCACCCTGCGACTGTTTTACAAGGTTAGACAAAAAGCACCCGTGAGTGGTATCCAGACCATGGTGGGGGCGTCAGGTGTCACCCTTACCGAACTCAATCCCGGTGGCATGGTGGAAGTCTATGGCGAAATTTGGAATGCCGAGGCCGATACCCGTATTGGGAAAGATGAAAAAATCAAAGTTGTGGGCAACCAGGGTGCCCATCTGAAAGTAAGCCGGGAATAAACACATTCAAGAAAAGTCATCACTGACTTTTAGGAGGAACCATGGAAGTCTTTTTTGCTGCAATTGTTGTACTGGTGGTTTCGTTTTTATATTCCGCGATAAAAATCATGCGGGAATACGAACGTGCCGTCGTCTTTTTTCTGGGGCGATTTCAAACGGTCCGGGGGCCGGGGCTGATAATCATCATCCCGGTCATCCAGCAGATTGTGCGGGTGGATCTGCGAACCTTTGTGTTTGACGTGCCCACCCAGGATGTCATTTCACTGGATAAC
>CAZKJY010000401.1:0-2301 GCA_964553165.1 uncultured Enterobacteriaceae bacterium | reverse complement strand
AATACTTCGATGCCGGCATCGATCATGACCTTGGCCACATCCACCTTGGCGCTCTCCAGAAATGCTTCCGCATCATCAGAAAAGCTGATCCGGATCAGGGGGGAATCATCATCAGTCCGCTGCAGGGCAATATCCCCATCGGGCAGGATAACGATTTCAAACAGAGAAAGAGACATGAGGTCTACCAGTAGTGGTGGGAATGTAGTAAAGCGAGATTGTAACAGAGCCGAACCCGGTTATTAACCATCGTCCGGAAAAATTAACTTAGCACTCGAGCATGTGCTGGCGGTGACGTTCAACCACTTCGAGGAAGGCATTGCGCCAATCGGATAACCGCTCTGCCGTGAGTTCCTGGTCATCCTGATCACTGCTGACCTGAACCACCGCTATCGGAGAATGCTGGCTGACCTGCTCTGACTGCACCCGCATCACCTGGTGGCAGGCTGACAATAGACCGCTCAGCCAACTGCCGGGCTGCTGTTCCAGATTAGCCAATTCGCTGGCCTCAGCTGGGTGTTTACCCATGGATTGCAGGGCACTGATCAACGTGTCCACGTCCTGTATCTGTTCCGGCTCCCGGCATTTATAGGTGGCGGCCACTTCCCTGAGATAGAACCGGTAGGATATTTCCAGCTGGAGCAGTACTGACTGAGCCAGTGCAAGGACCTGCAGGCGATTTGTACTCTTCCCCTCATACTCAGCCAGTTGCTCCAGCAATAATGCGCTGAAACAAACGTGCTGGTTCACCACAGACAGGTACGGGTTCACGGCGTGTCTTTATTTCTTGCCTTTGCGGCCATCTGTTTCCTGCCAGCGGCCCTTTTCATAAAAGGCCTTCCAGCCGGTGGGCTTGCCCTCCACCTCCGACTGTACGTACTGCTCTGCCGTCTTGCGACTGTAGCGAACCACTGTGGGCAGACCATCGGGATCTTCTGTCGGGGCACTGAACAGGAAACTGTATTTGGGATCGATTTCCTCGCGATGTGGCAACAGCTCCGATACCAGAGGCGCGCGGGTCTCGCGATGACGGGGAAACTTGCTTGCAGCGAGAAACAGGCCGCTGGCCCCGTCGCGGAGAATGTAATGATCATCGACTTTCTCACAGGCCAGCTCAGGCATCGGCACCGGGTCCATTTTTGGCGGCGCGGGCTGACCATTTTTCAGCAGCTTGCGAGTGTTACTACAGCTCTCATTGGTACAGCCAAAGTACTTGCCAAAACGGCCTGACTTTAACTGCATGTCGCTGCCACACTTGTCGCATTCAATGAGCGGACCATCATAGCCCTTTAGCTTGAAAGACCCGAGTTCTACCTCGTAACCCTCACAATCCGGGTTGTTACCGCAGACATGCAACTTGCGGCCTTCGTCAATCAGGTAGCTGTCCATTGCTGTATTGCAGAGTTTGCAACGTCGGCGCTCCATCAACTGGCGGCTTTCGGCTTCCTCATCCTCATCGGCATTGACGGCCTCGTCCCCTGGCGTTAGATTCAGTGTGCCCTTACAGCGCTCCTTGGGTGGCAGGCTGTAGCCGGAACAGCCCAGGAATACGCCGGTGGTACCCGTGCGAATCATCATGGGTCGACCGCACTGCGGACAGGGGATGTCCGTATGGGAAGGCTGATTGGGACGCATACCGTCATCGGAGGCATCAGCCTTGGCCAGCTTCTTGGTAAAGTCACGATAGAAGCGGTTCAGTACATCTTTCCACTCCAGTTCACCCTGGGCAATCTCATCCAGGTATTCTTCCATGGAAGCAGTAAAACCGTAGTCCATCAGATCGGTGAAATTTTCATTCAGGCGATCGGTAACAATGTCGCCAATTTTTTCCGCATAAAAACGGCGGTTTTCGACCCGCACGTAGCCACGATCCTGGATGGTGGAGATGATGGAGGCATAGGTAGATGGACGACCAATTCCCTTCTTCTCCAACTCCTTAACCAGGGAGGCTTCGGAATAACGGGCGGGCGGTTTCGTAAAGTGTTGCAGGGGAATCAGCTTGTTGAGGCTCATGGCCTCGCCCACGGCCATTTCCGGCAGCTCAATATCGTCCCCTTTCTGGGCCATCGCCGGCTGAACCTTGAGATAACCATCAAAGCGGGTTACACGCCCTTTAGCACGCAGCTCATAGTCTGCGGCTTTGACAGTCAACGTGGTGCTGGTGAATTGGGCAGGGGTCATCTGACAGGCCACGAACTGTTGCCAGATCAGGCGGTAAAGTTTTTTAGCATCCTCTTCCATGCCGGCAAGATCACCGGGGAGGATATCGATATTGGAGGGCCAGATGGCCTCGTGAGCTTCCTG
>CAZKJY010000400.1:0-2302 GCA_964553165.1 uncultured Enterobacteriaceae bacterium | reverse complement strand
GGTATCGTTGAAGGGGACGCCAATGCAGACACTTTCATACCTGATCTGATTCGGATGCAAGCACAGGGAAATTTCCCCTTCGAAAAATTAATGAAAATCTATCCTTTTGATGCCATCAAACAGGCAATGGAGGACTCGAAGTCTGGCGTAACAGTCAAACCTGTTTTACGAATGCCCGCTGGATAAGCATCAACAAACCCAAGCCCGCCCTCAAGAGACCATAGACATGAATAAAAACTCTGCTTCACCACAGGTGAGCCGCACAGACATGCTGTTTCGCGCGCTAGGTTGGTTCAGCTCGATGCCCGTGGCATTGATTGTGATTTTAACTTCCGCAGATGTATTGGGGCGCTATGTGTTCTCTTCGCCCGTCCGCGGGAGCTCGGAGATGATTGAATTCGCCATGGCGTTAGTCATTTTCACTGCACTACCACTCATTACACACCAGCGCGGTCACGTGACAGTAAGCCTGATCGATGGCTTCCTCAAAGGGGAAGGGAGCAGAAAGATAAAGATGGTTTTATGCGATGGTGTCAGTGCGGTCGCACTCGGCCTTCTGACATGGCGTCTATATCTACAAGGCCTTGATGATCTTGAATCAGGTTCAGCCACGATCGTACTCAGGTTAACTCATGCACCACTTAGCTTTACATTGGCGGCATTTGCTGCTCTCACGACCTGTACCGTTCTTGTACTCATCTGGAAAACACTGATCAGCAACGGAGAGATCAAATGACCGCTGCACTTGTTGGCTTTGCAGCCGTTTTTCTATTGGCATTTGCGGGCGTACCCTTGGCTTTTGCCATGCTGCTTGCCGGTGCTGGCGGCTACGCCGCGCTACGTGGCATAGATCCATCGCTGCACATGCTAGGTCAGGTCGTCGTCGATGCGTCGACGAACTACGGTATGTCTGTCTTGCCTATGTTTATTTTGATGGGCTTGTTTGTCCACAAGGCGGATATCAGTGGTGAGCTTTACGATGCCGCCAATGCCTGGCTGGGTCATCTCAAAGGTGGTTTGGCGCATGCAACACTCGCCGCCTGTGGTTTATTTGCGGCCATCTCAGGTAGCTCGATCGCTACAGCGGCGACCATGACTAAAGTCGCCATGCCCTCGATGCGTCGCTTAGGTTACGACGATAGCCTTTCCACTGGGGCGGTTGCCTCCGGTGGTGTGTTGGGTGTGTTGATCCCACCGTCGGTGCCACTCGTCATCTTCGGTTTGCTCACGGAAACGGACATTCGGCAACTTTTCATTGCAACAATTGTCCCTGGCATTTTGTTAGCTGTACTTTTTCTGGGTGCCGTTTGGTTCACCCTGTTGCTTAATCCTGCGCTCGGTCCCCGGGGTACCCGTTTGCCAGTCAAGGCGCGCTTTCTGGCATTAAAAGGGGTCTGGTCAACGATTGTGTTGTTCGCTTTTGTAATGGGCGGTCTTTATGGCGGCGTTTTCACAGCCACCGAGTGCGCCGGCATGGGCGCTTCCGGTGCGTTGCTGATTGCAGTCGCCCGCCGAAAGCTCAGTTTTCAGGGCGTGCTTGAGTGCCTAAAAGAAACAGCGGCAACAACTGCCATGATATTTGCCATCGTCTTTGGTGCACTCGTTTTTGCCAACTTCATCACCCTCTCTGGGCTAACTTTTCAGTTGGTTGAGTGGATCCAAAACAGTGGTTTCTCTTTGCTAGGTGTCTTATTGGTGATGGTACTGATCTATCTGGTTTTGGGCGCCCTGATGGAGGCGATGGGATTACTGCTGCTGACTGCCCCTATCTTCACAGTCATTGCCGTCGAGTTGGGCGCATCGCCAATTTGGTTTGGTATTTTTGTCGTGATGATGATCGAAATTGGCATGTTGACACCACCCGTTGGTATGAACGTATTCACAGTTAAGTCTCTTTTGCCTGATGTAAAGCTATCAACCATCTTCAAAGGCGTGATGCCATTTGTGGTTGCTAACTTGGTTGCTGTCGGGATCATGATTACGTGGCCGAACCTAGCACTTGTGACGCTTCGTTGGTTCTAGTAATTTTTAACCGATACCGAGGAATTAGCCGCAGTAGAGTTTGAAGGGGTCAGACATTAGTTCTGGCGTATTCCCAATATCCATCTCGCGTAGACACAACTCTAGGGGCTTAACTGCTCACGAATTTGGTGCGGTTCACAAAATAGTGGATCCGTATTAGTGAATAAAATCAGATCGGATGAACCGAACAAAACCAGCGTGGAAATATATGAATAGTAGTATGGCGTGTTTATACTACTTTTGGACGTAAAAAAAGCACTTCGATTTCTCGTAAGTGCTT
>CAZKJY010000399.1:0-2304 GCA_964553165.1 uncultured Enterobacteriaceae bacterium | reverse complement strand
ACTCACGCTTGATCTCACTTCCTGCAAGATGGTTTGTCAGGATCAGGGAACCGGATCCTTGATAAGCAGCTGAATCGGAGCATCCAATTGATCCAGTTGATACGACTCGGAGACAGCCCGGAAGCCTCCCTGCTGTGCAGTTGCTTCGCGTGCGATGGTCGCGCCGACAAAGACACTTGAAACAGAACCCAGATTGAACTGTGGCATCATCGCCATGCTCTCATCAAGCGTGACAGTAACCGGAAAATCTCCCAGTTCTAAATCCCTGGCCGCCAGGGGAACGGGCATCTCTTCACTCCGGGCAAACACATATAAGCGCATCCCTGGTTCAATCTGGTCCCGGATGGCATCATCAATATCAACTGTCACCGTGACTGTGACACCGTCAGCGGTTCCCGTCCCCTGGTCTTCAAATCCCATCAGGTCTTCAATGGTTGCAATGCGCTGGTTCAGTTCTCTTACCTGCGGACTGCCTGGGGTCAGCTGGGAAATCTGCCGACGCCAGTAATTAATGGCACCGGCATAGTCCTCAGCCACGAAGGCTTCAAAGGCAAGCAGACTCATGATGGCCTGTTCATTGGAATTGATAGCCAGCGCTTCGTCCATCGTCGCCTGTACTGCTGGTGTAATGGTTGAATCAGCCTGCAGATACTGTGCCTGCGCCAGTTGCCCCAGAACACTCGCTTTATCGGCATTGGGTTCCATATTGCCTACCATGGCGGAAAATACCCTGACTGCATCACTGAACTGATCCAGTGAAATATACAGCGTTCCCAGGGTAAAACCGGTACGGATATCGTTTTCCCGGCGCCGGAAGCGCTGGTCCAGAATGGCGGCTATGGCCCGCAGATCTTCGAGTTGTGCTTCTTCAGTACTTGCCTCACTGAGCTGTTCGACCAGTGCCGGTAATGCCAGTTCCTGGCTGGAACCAATCTCCCGGTATACCAGAAAACTGCCAATCGGAATGAACAGCATGAGCAGGAGCGGGAGTAATCTGGAGGAGGAGGCAGCCGCATGCTGTTTACTGGCCGCCTGATTTTCCATGTCTTCGAGGAAATTCTTTTCAAGTTCCAGCTTCAGGGTTTCATATTCTTCCTGACTCAACAGCTTTTCCTGCAGATTTGACTCCAGTTCCTGCAGGTTCTGTTGAAACGACAGAATGTTCTGCTGTCTGCGCAGTTCACTGTGCTCGACCCTGAGCTTTCCCTGGTAACGCCAAACCGGCAGGATCACAAAACAGGATGCGAGCAGCATCATCAATACGAGATAAAAGGAAAGCTCAGCCATGTTAGTTTTTATCCGCCAGAATCCTGTCGAGTTTCTGTTTCTCTTCCGGCGTCAGCTCAGACACTTGCGCTTTGGAACGGTTATTCAGGGTCATCCGCAGAATGATGCCAAAACCAAGCAAGAGCAGCGCCAGAGGACCAAACCAGAGCAGCAGAGTGCCGCGATTGAGGGGCGGACGATAATTGATAAAGTCACCATAACGCTGGGTCATGAAATCAATGATTTCATCGTTACTGCGACCATCAATGATCTGTTCGTAAATTTCCGCACGCAAATCCGCAGCAATCGGAGCATCCGATCCGGACAGATTCGAATTCAGACACATCGGGCAACGTAACTGATCGCTCAGTTGATAAAATCTTTCCTGCTGGGCATCGGTTTCAAATTCATAGACTTCAATCGCCGCCCACACACGCGAGACAAAAACAACACAGAACCCTATTGTGACAATTATTTTGCTCATGCCTATCTCAAGCGGGCAATGATAGGCTCAAAGGTTTCAGCCCAGATGCGGTGATTGATAATTCCGACGTGTCTGTAGCGTATGGTGCCAAAACTGTCGACAATAAAGGTTTCCGGCGCCCCGGCGACTCCAAAGTCTATGCCCAGACTGCCATTAAGATCGACAATCACTTTTTCAAAAGGCGTCCCCTTTTCGTCGAGAAACAGTCGGGCTTCATTCAGATCATCCTTGTAGTTGACACCGATGAACTGGACATTTGGTTCGCTGGCGCTGATCTCTACCAGATAAGGGTGTTCTTCATGGCAGGGGGGACACCAGGTCGCCCAGAAATTAATGATGGATATCTTGCCCAGCAAATCGCTTGAGGTAATTTCTCCAGCTGCCTCTTCCAGTAAGGGCAGGGTAAATTCCGGTAAAGGCCGATTGACCAATGCCGAAGGTACCTGATTGGGATTCCTGCCCAGGCCAAAGAGCAAAAGGCCCAGCATCAAGACAAAAAATACGGCCGGGATGAAAAGCTTCAGTCGGTTATTCACGAGGATTCCACCGCCAGT
>CAZKJY010000398.1:0-2307 GCA_964553165.1 uncultured Enterobacteriaceae bacterium | reverse complement strand
GGAAAACCAGGCCTTGCCCAGCGGTAAATCACCAGCAAAATCCAACAACCTGTAAATTAGCACTCACCCAGTGAGTCATTACGAGTACCTGCATAAATGAGTAACGAGGACAAAGCAGTCAGCAGTGTTCAGCAACTCCCGTTTTTACCTTTACGGGGTGTCGTGGTCTACCCGCAGATCGTCCATCCGCTGTTTGTTGCAAGACCCAAATCAATTGCCGCCCTGAAAGCGGCCATGTCAGCAGACAAACGCGTACTGCTTGCGGCACAAAAAAAGCACGCTGAAGATAATCCAGGCGTAGAAGATATCTACGATATCGGCACAGTTGCTTCTGTCCTGCAGTTAATGCATGTGAATGACGGCACCGTTAAGGTTCTGGTAGAGGGGGTCGAGAGGGTCAAGATCAAAAAGCTGCATTTCAATGATGACTACTATATGGCTGAATGTTCCTCAATGAGTGGCAGTGTCGCCGAGGAAAAGGATACTGAAATACTGGTGCGCTCACTGCTTTCCCAGTTTGACCAGTACGTCCAGTTAAGCAAGAAGATATCTCCTGAGGTCATGACCTCTATCACCAGTATTGATGAGCCCAGCAGGCTGGTCGATACCATTGCAACGCATATGTCTCTGCAGCTGGAAGAGAAACAGAATATTCTTGAGTTGGCGAAGCTCAAGCCCCGTATCGAACACTTGATGGCCCTGATCGAAGCCGAGATTGATGTTTTTCAGGTTGAGAAGCGTATTCGTGGACGAGTCAAGAAACAGATGGAGAAAAGCCAGCGCGAGTACTATCTGAATGAACAGATGAAGGCAATCCAGAAAGAAATGGGCGAGCTGGACGATGTGCCCAACGAAGCAGAGGAACTTGCCAAGAAAATTGAAGAATCCGGTATGCCCAAAGAGGCCCGGGATAAAGCCCAGTCTGAACTGAATAAACTGAAAATGATGTCGCCGATGTCTTCGGAAGCATCAGTTGTTCGCACTTATCTGGACTGGATGGTTAATATTCCCTGGAAAAAGAAAAGTAAAATCCGAAGTGACCTCAACAAAGCTCAGGAAATTCTGGAAGCTGATCACTATGGCCTCAAAGATGTTAAGGAAAGAATTCTTGAATACCTGGCGGTGCAGAAGCGCGTCAAAAAACTGAAGTGCCCGATACTTTGCCTGGTGGGTCCCCCCGGTGTCGGCAAAACGTCTCTGGGCGAATCCATTGCCCGAGCCACCGGTCGTAAATTCGTCCGTATGGCGCTTGGCGGCGTGCGTGACGAAGCCGAAATCCGCGGGCATCGCAGAACCTATATCGGGTCTTTACCTGGCAAGGTCATCCAGAAACTGGCCAAAATTGGCGTCAAGAACCCCCTGATACTGCTCGATGAAGTTGACAAGATGGGTATGGACCATCGAGGTGATCCTGCTTCAGCCCTGCTTGAAGTTCTTGATCCTGAGCAAAATCACAGCTTCAACGATCATTATCTTGAGGTTGATTATGATTTGTCTGATGTCATGTTCATCTGTACATCAAACTCCATGAATATTCCCGGACCTTTGCTGGACCGCATGGAAGTCATCCGCTTACCCGGTTATACCGAAGATGAGAAACTGAATATTGCGAGTCGCTATCTTGTGCCAAAACAGATCAAGAATAACGGGCTCGAAGAAGCTGAAATTGAATTTCCGAACAAAACCTTGCTGCAAATAATCCGACATTACACGCGTGAAGCAGGTGTGCGTGGCCTGGAGCGTGAGATTTCAAAAATATGCCGCAAGGTCGTCAAGGAAAGAACCATGCTGGAAGATTCGAAAGCAGCCAAAAAATCGGATAATGCTAAGATCGTTATTGACGACAGCAATCTGGAAGAATATGCCGGCGTTAAAAAATACGATTACGGCAAAGCTGATACCCAGGATGTCATTGGTCAGGTTAACGGTTTGGCCTGGACCCAGGTTGGTGGAGAATTACTGACCATTGAAGCAGTCGCTACTCACGGAAAAGGAAAAACCACCATGACCGGTTCTCTGGGAGATGTCATGCAGGAGTCTATTCAGGCTGCATTGACCGTGGTACGCAGTCGTGCGTCTGCACTGGGAATTGCCGAGAATTTCCATGAAAACAAGGACTTACATGTCCATGTGCCCGAAGGGGCTACACCCAAAGACGGCCCCAGCGCAGGTATTGGCATGTGCACGGCCATCGTGTCCGTCCTCACCGGCGTCCCGGTCAGAAAAGATGTAGCCATGACCGGGGAAATTACTTTATGGGGTCAGGTGCTGCCCATCGGTGGACTAAAAGAAAAACTTCTGGCTGCA
>CAZKJY010000397.1:0-2321 GCA_964553165.1 uncultured Enterobacteriaceae bacterium | reverse complement strand
GGCGCCAGGCTATCCCACCAGAAAAACCGGTATTGGCATTGACAGCGACGCCAAGACCGGCAGCATTTTCATCATCTTCCAGGCCCTCGGTATCGGCATTCTGTCCCCAGGCTGAAACTTCCAGGATTTTGCCGGGGCCCAGCAAGGTGGCATTGCGATACAGGTAATCCAGGCCATAGAGGGAATTATCCACATTGGCCCGGGGATTACCGTCGGTGACGATAAAACCCAGTGTTGATTGGCCGGCGAGGCCATAGTTACCCCGTACCACAGAGAGTGTTGAGGCATCTACTGCCCCAAAACTGTCCTGCCGAATGCTCAAGGCACCAATATCCAGGTTGCCGATGCGACCACTGATTTTACCGCCATATTCCAGGTCCACCTGCTGCCCACCAGCACCAAGACCGATATTGCGTGAGAAAAATGGCAGCCCGTTGGCGCCACCACCCAGCACACCGTTGGAGCCGATACGGCCGAATTCGAAAATATCCGATTCACGCAGGAAGAAATCCCGCCTTTCCGGAAAGAACAGCGAGAAGCGGGTCAGGTTGACCTGCCGGTTATCCACCTCGGTCGCCGAAAAGTCGGTATTGAAGGTCAGGGAGCCGTTCAGGGAAGGCGTCAACTTGTAAACCATGTCCAGTGAGGGTTCAAAGCTGCTCTCGGACAGATCCGGGTTATAGCGCTGCTCATCCCTGACACTGACGGAGGGAGTGATATCAAGCCCGACGCCCTGATTGAGACCGCTCATTCCGGTCAGCTCGGCATAGTTGCTGGGATCATAGCGTCGGTCATAGGTCTGCCAGGCAATGGTTTCATTGCGGCCTTGGATATTTCGGGTAAAGTCCAGGCCCCAGGTGGTGTTACTCTCATCAAAGGAAAGCGACATGTAGGGAATCTGGAATTCGGCGGTCCAGCCCCAGTCGAAGCGCTGGGCATTGGTATAGAAAATACTGTCCCAGTCATTGTACGGTTGCGTGACATTCCGAAAAATCCCGTCAATGGGGACACCATTGGGATTTACTCCGAAGTAGTAACCAGTACGCTGGTTATTGAAGGGGTTGATATTGACAATAATATTATCGTCACCGATGACATTGCCGTTGCGGCGCAGCACATTGGCCGTCAGGTTTTCTTCATCAATGTACATGCGGGCGGCAACGTAGAGCGCATTCTCATCGTAGAGCATGTAGATTTCAGTGCGTTCCGATGGTGCGGCATATTCCACCGGGTTGACCTGATGAAAGTCATCGATAAACAGAGCCGTCTCCCAGACCGCCTCATCAATGAAACCATCAATCACTGGTGGCGTATTGGTGCGCACAATTTCACGTGACTTGGGTTCCGGGATGCCATTCCCCGGATAGATGGAGACCTGCGCCAGGGCAAGTGCTGGCGCAGCAAGCACCAGCAGACCTGACAATATTTTCATCAGCTTGTTGTTCAATGTTCACTCCCCCCCGGGACGAAAGCGCAACATTGTACAGTGAAGGTTTTCCTGAGTAAATACAGTCTCTTGCCTGAGAGTCGAAACCTTATTATTTCCACATTCAATCGCATTTTCAGCCTGGCTGGACAAGCTACCCGGGCCTGTTTATTCTTGCCTAAACTCAGGCCGGGCCTGTTATGAAAACCAAGAAACGCTGCTTACTTCTCTGCGCTGTCATGCTGGTCTGTGGGACCAGTTTTTTGCATGCCCAGGGTTTTCGCTTTCGCAATTTCGATCCCAACCACACGCCTCCAGCAACTGAATTTATTGCCGCACGCTGGCATTTCGGCACCAATGGCGATATCGGCCACATGGGCTGGTCCCACAACTATCCGCAATCCGATCAGCATCTGAATGACTTTCTCAAACGCACTACCCGTATCGACCTGGAAGTGGCGTCCTATCGGATTGTTGAACTGGGCTCCGAGGAAGTGTTTGATTACCCCTTTGCCTATATTTCAGAACCGGGAGAAATGGAACTGAGTGATCAGGAAGTAATCAACCTGCGTGAATTTGTGCAGCGGGGCGGATTCATCATCATGGATGATTTCGACGGTTCCTGGCAATGGGCGCAAATGGCCTCACAGCTTCGGCGAGCCTTTCCAGACAGGCAATTTGTGCCGCTGGACATCACTGAACCGGTGTTTCAGATTCTCAATCCGATCGATGATTTCCAGGACATGGCCAACTACGTGCCCGGCGGCAGGATCACCTACTACGCCCTGTATAACCAGCATGACGAGATTGCCATTCTCGCCGGTCACAATAACGACCTGGCCAACTTCTGGGAATGGTACTCCAATGGCTCCATGCCCCTGCTACCCTCCACCGA
>CAZKJY010000396.1:0-2328 GCA_964553165.1 uncultured Enterobacteriaceae bacterium | reverse complement strand
TTCACCGTCTGTCCGGGGCTCAATTTATTGAGCGCCTGTTTTGTCTTCAGAAGGGGCAATGGGCAGTGCAAACCGCTTAGATCAAGCTCAATATCTGCTGCTTCACTCATCGCGGCATTCTAGCAGGAGCCTGCTAAAAATCCGAGTTATTGCATGGAATTAGTAGTATTATTTACTGTCTAATGGAAAACAGATTATTTAGATAAAGGTATGTACCGCTTGATGAAACCGCTGGGTAAAGCTTGCCTCCTGAGTGTGAGTATTTCCCTGTCCAGCAGTGCGACACTGGCACAAAGCAACAATTTGCCCGTCCTGGGAGATTCTGTGTCCGGTGTTATCACCACCCAGCAGGAATACGAAATGGGCCGCGAAATGCTGCGATCAATGCGGGCCCAGACCCCCACGCTCAGCGATCCCCTGATCGAGGAGTACATTGCCAGTCTGACCTACCATCTGGCTGCCAACAGCCCACTGACTGATACCCGGCTTGAATTTCTGCTCATCGACAGTGATCAGCTGAATGCGTTTGCGGCGCCAGGCGGTATCGTCGGGGTCAATGCCGGTCTCTTTCTGTATGCTGACAATGAAGGGCAGTTTGCTTCCGTGCTTGCGCATGAGCTGGCGCATATTTCCCAGCGTCACTATGCCAGACGTATCCAGGAAGCCCAGTCAAATTCCGTTGCCAACATCGCAGCTACACTGGCAGCCATATTGATAGTGGCAACGGCGGGCGGTGAGGCCGGACAGGCAGCTCTTGGCATCACCCAGTCGGTCATGCTGGACAACCAGCTTCGCTTCAGCCGCAACAACGAAGAAGAAGCCGACCGTGTCGGCATTCGCACGCTCTACAATGCCGGCTTTGAACCGGACGACATGGCAGGCATGTTTGAAAATATGATGCAGATGCGCACAGGTTCCAGGCGCATCCCGGAATTTTTATCGACCCACCCGCTGGACGAAAACCGGGTTGCTGATGCACGCAATCGCGCCCTGGCCCTACCGGATGTGGAACGGATTCCCGATGTGGAATATTACCTGATGAAACAACGCGCTGAATTGCATTTCAACGACAACTATGCCGCCAGGATCAGTGATTTGCAGTTCGCGCTGCCTCAGCTGAATGGCGTCCAGGCGGATGCAGCCCGTTATGGTATTGCCCTGGCCCAGCTGAAAAGTGGTCAGTACCCGGCAGCCACGGAGTCGCTTGCTCCTTTACTTGCCAAGGACCCTAACCGGATTTCCTATGTCATGCTGGAAGCTGAAATTGCAAAAAGCGCCGGCAATCTGGATTCTGCCCTAGATATCCTGCAGGACAACCTGTCCATCAGCCCCAATAACTATCCCCTGTCTCTGGCCCGTGCCCAGACCCTGGAAGCGGCTGGTCGTTACCAGGAAGCCGTGGCCGCCTATAAGACACTCAGCGAGCAACGACCGACTGACATCAATGTCTGGTATCAACTTGCTGAATTGCGGGGACTGATCGGAGACATCTCTGGTGTACATCAGGCACGTGCTGAATATTTTTTTGGCATCGGCGAATTTGGCCGGGCCCGCGATCATTTGAATCTGGCGCTGCAGGAACGAAATGATCCGCTAACCACCGCTCGCATCCGGCAACGTCTGGACGATATTCAGACGATAACTAACCGCTATTACCGCTGATTTCCTGGCCTTTACGAAAATCCAGCATACGCTGTAGTGGAATCATGGCCAGTTTACCCAGCGCCGGATCCACCAGAATCTCATTGCTGCCATTCAGAAGCGATTCATAAAGATTTTGCAGGGTATTCATACCCATCCAGGGGCAATTGGCACAACTGCGACAGGTCGCCCCCTCCCCTGAAGTCGGCGCCATGATAAATTCCTTGTCGGGGGCAGCCTGCTGTAATTTATAAAAAATGCCCTGGTCGGTTGCCACAATAAACTGTTTTTCCTTTCTGGACACAGCCGCATTGATAATCTGGGTAGTGGAGCCGACAAAATCAGCCTCTTCCAGTACCGCCAGCGGTGACTCGGGATGCGCCAGAACCGCCGCCTGTGGATACAGCTGACGCATATCCTGCAGGGCCTTGAGTTTGAACTCCTCATGCACGATACAGGCACCGTCCCAGAGTATGATTTCGTCCTCTGCCTGCAATTTGCGCTGGATATAACGCCCCAGGTGCTTGTCCGGCGCCCAGATGACCTGCTTGCCCTGGTCAAGCAGATGCTCGACCACATCCACGGCTATTGCCGAGGTCACAACCCAGTCTGCTCGCGCTTTTACGGCGGCCGAGGTATTGGCATACACCACGACGTCATGATCAGGATACTGGTCACAGAAAGGTC
>CAZKJY010000395.1:0-2334 GCA_964553165.1 uncultured Enterobacteriaceae bacterium | reverse complement strand
TCCAGCGCGTAGCGAATATCTTTAAAGCTGTTGCGAAATACCAGATCGTGGGAGCCCTCGAGCATTTCCGGCTCCCAATCATGCTCAAACTCTTTAAAGCGTTTTAACATGGGAAATAGGGCAAAGTTCATCGACCCCATATTTAGACTGGCGACCTCTGGTTGCCAATGCTCAGCGGGTTTAACGCGGTATTCAACGGGCATGAAGGGGGATGCTCCGGTGGTTATGTTTACTACGACATCCGAGCGGCTTTTGATTGCCGTAAGAAACGGGGCGAAATCTTCAGGGGTATGTACCGGCCGTCCATCCACAGGGTCCCTGGCGTGCAGGTGAACGATAGCGGCGCCTGCTTCAGCGGCACCCAGGGCAGATTCAGCAATTTCCTCGGGGGTCACCGGCAGGTAGGGCGACATGGAAGGGGTATGTATGGAACCCGTGACTGCACAGGAAATAATTACTTTTGACATCGTCATCACCACTTTTTTGAGATTGAACTTTTGATTTCAGTGCTCTCAATCAGGTTGACTGATTGATGGAGATGGTCTTGCTCAAATGAATACCGCCCGCAATTTGGTTGATCATTCCGAAGCAATACAACAAGCGGGTCTACTGGTCGTGAAGCTGACGTTTATAGTCAGATAGCAAAACGCATCAGTAAAAGTCGAGCGTTAACGTCTCATGCGTCGAGGCGCTGAATGGATAGTGTGGGTGAGCTTTCGAGAGCACCACCTAAGGCTGTGACTATCCAGCCGGGAGAGCCATCCCGTACGGCATGAATAAAGGGGATGGGCGATAGGACTGCCAACAGATATAGGATATGGTTAACAGTCATAGGTAACATACAATAACTTTCTGGTGATGCCGTCAACTGTTTTGGTGGCCTGACCCAATGAGCTTTAATTGAAAAATTATGATGTAAGGGGAACTGACGTTGGATTATTTGCTGCAATATGGATTGTTTCTGGCGAAGGCCATTACTCTCATTATTTCCCTGGTTGTGGTGATAGGCATTGCCATCGGCCTCAGTAATCGCGCTCGCAAACATGCCGAGGGTGAGCTTGAGATCGAGCAACTAAATGAGACGTATGAGCAGATGAGCAATGTGATACAGCTGGCAACCCTCCCGCCGGGAAAGCGTAAGTTGTGGCACAAGGAAAAAAAGAAATCGGACAAAGATAAAAAAACCAACTCGGAAATCAGAAGCAGGGTTTTTCTGCTGGATTTCAAGGGAGACATGCGTGCGTCGGCTGTGGCTAGTCTACGCCAGGAAATTACGGCCATTCTTACCCAGGCAAAACCGGAAGATGAGGTAGTTGTTCGCCTGGAAAGTGGTGGTGGCATGGTGCATAGCTATGGTCTTGCCGCCAGCCAGTTGGACAGGATTCGTCAGCAGAATATTCCGCTCACTGTATGTGTTGATAAGGTGGCGGCCAGCGGTGGTTATATGATGGCCTGTGTCGCCAACAAAATCCTTGCCGCGCCCTTTGCCATGATCGGTTCTATCGGCGTTGTGGCACAGCTACCAAATTTTAATCGCCTGTTGAAAAAACACGATGTCGATGTGGAGCTGCATACTGCTGGTGATTACAACCGCACCCTGCCGATGTTCGGGGAAAATACAGAAGAGGGCCGGGATAAATTTATTGAGGACCTGGAAGAAATCCACAACATTTTTAAAGACTTTGTGAAAAATCACAGACAAGCTGTTGATATTAATGAAATCTCTACAGGAAAAGTATGGCTTGGCTGCCATGCCCTTGATAAATTATTGGTGGATGAACTCAAAACCAGCGATACCTATCTCGTCGAACGCTCAGCCGAGGCGGACATCTTCCAGGTCAAGTTCGTCTATCATAAAAGTCTGCCAGAAAAATTTGGCCTAGCGGCTGAGAGTCGCGCAGATAGTTTTTTAATGCGTTGGCTGGATAGGACCCGGAAACAGCAGTTTTTTTCCTGACGAACATTCGTTTATTTTGCGCAACGTCAATTTGCTGGGAGAGGACTGTGTGGAACAGCCTCTGCCAAAGAAGGCCGTTACCTGGTTAATATTAATCGTTGATAACGGCTGAAGAAGCCCGACCGCCACATGTTAGTTTCGTCGCAATCGTTCGCTGACTGCGATCGGGTTTGGGAAGTTGAAAATCACGATATAACTCGACAGCAGGAAGGTCAGAATCGCGGCAGCCTGTATCAGGTGAGATGCCTGAACACTGATCAGAGAGGCGTTGAAAGCCACATAGGCAATCAATAACGAAAATTCACTGATCTATCCGAGGCGAAAGCCAATATCCCAGACCAATACCTTCTTTTCGCTCTGCCGACCCAGCAGGAAAC
>CAZKJY010000394.1:0-2348 GCA_964553165.1 uncultured Enterobacteriaceae bacterium | reverse complement strand
TTGGTCATACTTAAATCCTTATGAAGGTGCAAAGCTTGCCTTACTTGAAGCATGCCGAAACATCGCAACTGCTGGCGCCAAACCTCTGGCAGTTACCAATTGTTTAAATTTCGGTTCACCAGAAGATCCCGGTGTGATGTGGCAATTCGCAGAATCTGTTCGTGAGATCGGAAGAGCACACGTCTGACTGGATTCAGACGTGTGCTCTTCCGATCTCACCGCCCAGTTTGAGATACTTAAACAGTTGACCGCAGGCTGGCAGTCCAATGATGGGCACAGCTTGTTCATCGTCGGTGATGCCATGCAATCCCTGTATGGTTTTCGCAATGCCAATGTAGGGCTGTTTCTGGAGGCCCGCACCCAGCCCATCGGGCAAATCCAACTCGAACCATTGGATCTCACTGTCAACTTTCGCTCACAGGCGGGCATTATCCAATGGATCAACGAGCACTTTCCCGCGGTATTTCCCGCGGAAGAAAATATCGCTCGCGGTGCTGTCCCCTACAGTCCAGCCACTGCGTTTCACGAGGCGATGTCAGGGTCTGCCGTGACCCTGGAAGCCTTTCTGGACTACCCGGACCGAGAGGCGGAAGCACAGCGCGTGGTCGAACTGGTGGCCGAAGCCAAGGGTGAAAACCCCGATGGTTCCATCGCCATACTGGTACGCAACCGCACTCACCTCCCGGAAATTCTCAGTGCATTGCGCCAAGCTGGCCATAGCTGGCAGGCTTCGGACATTGATCCCCTGGCCAGCTGTATGCCGGTTATTGACCTGATGTCGCTGACACGAGCGCTGCTATCACCGGCAGATCGCATCGCATGGCTTTCCATACTGCGCGCGCCCTGGTGTGGCCTCGATCACCATGATCTGCTCTATCTCGCCACCACCATCAAAGGGCGATCAGAACAGAAAGGCTTTCCCTTACTGTTATCCCAACTTCAATCGAGCGCAGTTTTGGAGCAATTATCGACGGCTGGCAGAACCATCATGCAACGGGTGGCTCCTGTGCTTGTAGAAGCCTGGCAGCAACGGCAACGCAAACCCCTACGCTGCTGGATTCAAGGGACCTGGGAGGCCTTGGGTGGTCCCGTCGCACTCGGTTCGGTCACAGAACTGGAGCAATGCCAACAATATCTGGACCTTCTGGAAACCCACGACCATGCCGGCACCGTGCCGGACTGGCAGACCTTTGAACGGGATGTTCAGGCGTTATATGCCACACCAGACGAGAATGCGGATCCGCACCTGCATGTCATGACCATTCACAAGGCCAAAGGCCTTGAGTTCGACACCGTGATTATTCCCGGACTCAATCGCAAGCCCCGCAATGAGGACCCTCAGCTGCTGTTGTGGCAGGAAAGGGTCAGCAAACAGGGTGGCAGTCAGTTGCTGATCGCCCCAACGGCGGAAATTGGGCAGGATAAAGATAGCCTCTATCTTCACCTCGACCGGGAACGCAAGCTCAAAACCCGACAAGAGATCGCTCGTGTGCTTTATGTGGGTATGACACGTGCCATCAAGCGCCTGCACCTGTTATGCACCATGAAAACAAACGACGAGCCGGTTAAAAACAGCCTGTTAGGTAGCCTCTGGCCAGCGATAGCGGACGACTTTACATCTCGGTCCGAGTCTATGCGGTGGTATCAGTACCAAGGAGACAACGGCGCCAGAAAGCCGCTGGCATTAAAACTGACCACACTTAAACGCCTTCCTCCCAGCTGGACTCCACCGATTCCCAGTCGTCCTCAAGGAGATGATCTACACGGTGATAACCCATCAGAGTCACTGCCGAGTTCAGCTTGGCAGGTGGAACAGGATCACGCCGCTCGACACACGGGAACGGTGCTCCATCGAATACTTCAACAAATCACACTAGATGGTATCGAACGCTGGTCTGCACAAACTGTGGCAGAACGGCAGCCGTTCTGGGATATCCAGCTGCGACAATTGGGACTGTGCGATACCCGAGGAGCGCTGTCTATTCTCCAGCAGGCCGTCATTAATTGCATCGAAGATAAGAAGTCGCACTGGATATTCGATCACAGCCATCCACAAAGCGCTTGCGAGTATGCCCTCGGTTATCAGGACCATAAGGGAAATTTTCGCACTGCCGTTATTGACAGAACCTTTATTTGTGAGGGGTCTCGCTGGATTATCGACTACAAAACAGCGCAACCGCATAAAGGACAAACCGAAGCAGAATTTCTACAAAATCAGCAAGAACAATACAGGGAACAGCTAAGCTGCTATGCCCTGTTATTAGAGGGGAGCGATGATTTTCCCATTCAATGCGCCCTGTATTTCCCCCTGATACAAAAACTACACATCTGTCCGGGATAGCATGATT
>CAZKJY010000393.1:0-2350 GCA_964553165.1 uncultured Enterobacteriaceae bacterium | reverse complement strand
CTGCTGCAGGGCTGGTTAAGGGACCTTGACGAGACCCGCGAAGACAACCCTGAAGCCATCATCGCCAAAAAATTCTACCGGGAAATGATCCAGAACCGACAGGAACTGCTGGATACCCTGAATGAACAATATACCAGGAATATGCTGAACCAACAACAAGCTGAAGTCATGCTGACCCTGCAGGCCAACATGAATGCCAAAGTGAATCCTGACTGGGTAAAGGCTGCCTATCCTTACCTGCGGGCAGTGGTTGTCGAGGGCGCTGAAGCCATGGAACATCATGGCTGGAAGTGGTGGAAAAAACAGGCATGTGACCTCGAACAACTGCAGATGGAACTGGTGGATATCTGGCATTTCACCCTCTCCCACATCCTGCTGGAAACTGGTGGTGACCAGGCCAAGGCCCTGGCTGCGCTGATGGCCCAGCTGAGCCCAGAAGACACAATAAAATTTGACAATAATATTATAAATATCAGTGAGTTGGACTTAATATCTAAACTAGAACTTGAAATAGCATTGGCTGCTGCGCGGCGCATGAGCATCCCACTCTTTGCGGCACTGCTGCATGACTGCAAGATGAGCTGGACCGACCTCTACTGTCAGTATGTCGGCAAGAATGTCCTCAACTTCTTCCGCCAGGATCATGGCTACAAGGAAGGCACTTACCGCAAACACTGGCGTGGTCGTGAAGACAATGAACATCTGGTGGAAGTCATGACCGAAATTGACAGTGAACACCCCGAATTTCAGCATATTCTTTATCAGAGCCTGAAAGACCGCTACGACGAAACCGAATAAATCATCCGGAACTTGCACATGACTGACTTCAGACTGGGTGTTCTGCCCCTGTTATGGATACTCCTCATCAGCGTTTCTCCTCTGCAGCGGGGTTTTGCAGCCGAAGCCTGCGCGGCTTCAGGCGGCATGCAGTACATCTGCGGCCTGGTGAATCCTGAAGATCTGGTCACTATCCCTGATACCAATTGGGTGATCGCCAGCAGTGATGAAGAGGGTCTGGGTTTTTATCTGATTGATGCCCTTAGCAGACGGGTCCAGCCCTTCTACACGCCGACCAATGCACCACAAAATCATGACCGCCTGCTTTATCCCAACTGCCCCGGGGCGCCTGATCTGGGCAATTTCAATACCCATGGCCTCAACATTCGTGAACGCAGTCCTGGCCATTACACCCTCTATTCGGTCGCACACGGAGCCCGTGAAGGGGTTGAGGTATTTGATATCGATGTGAGCAGCGAACAGCCAGGTATTACCTGGGTTGGCTGTGTCGAAATGCCGGATGGCCCCCGCGCCAACAGCGTGGCCTCTTTCAGCGACGGCTCCCTGCTGACCACCGTGCTGGTTCTGCCCGGCGAAAGTTACACCACCTTTTTACGCGACCGCCGACCGACCGGTGCTGTCTATCAGTGGTCGCCAGGCGATGAACGTTTCAGCCTGTTACCCGGCGCTGAATTGCCCGGCAATAACGGCATTGAAATCTCACGCGATGAAACCGAGTTCTATGTCGCCTCCTCCGGCTTCAATACCATTGTCGCCTTTGAACGCGCCAACCCGACACGCCAGTTACGCACCTCTCGCACCCTGGCCTTCTCGCCCGATAATGTCCGTCTGAGTCCGGATGGCTACCTGCTTACCTCTGGCATGCTCAGCGATGAACCCAGTTGCGGCAGCTTTCCGGAAACGCGTGAAATCATTGTCGGCTGTGCCCGCGGCTACCAGGTCACCGCCATCAATCCACGTGATATGGATGACGAGACCCTGTTTGAAGCTCCGGCAAATCCAGTCTTCAGCAATGCCACCATTGGTGTCGTGGTCAATAACATGATCTGGGTGGGGACTTTTGATGGAGACCGAATCGCTATTCGCGTCCTGCCCTAGACAAGCTGTCAGCAAACTGCTCGGGAGAGCTATGCGGGAGTTGGGCACGGGTTTGCACTCCGATCCGCATGGCGCGAAAAGGTGCCTAACAATTAGATCTGCAAGGTTCCCGTGGCATCAAAGCTTTTCAGAGAGTCCACAATAAAAGCGTGGCGATCCCCAGGAAACTGAAAAATCCCATGACGTCGGTTACCGTCGTGAGAATGATGGAGGACGATTGCGCAGGGTCCTGACGCAGCCGTGTGAGTATCAGCGGCACCGCCGCTCCGGCGATGCCCGCCATCACCATGGACAGTACCATGGCCATGCCTATGATGGTCATCAGGCCCAGTGACCTGCTCCAGATATACACCATGATGGATGTCGACAGGGCCACTCCCAAGCCGTTACAGATGCCTACCATCATTTCCTTGCGCAGGACACGAGGCCACTGGGCAAGGCTGATTTCATGCAA
>CAZKJY010000392.1:0-2351 GCA_964553165.1 uncultured Enterobacteriaceae bacterium | reverse complement strand
CCTTAATCGGAAACCCATATTCCCTGTCATGATAGGGGCCGTGAAAGGGATGTCCTTTGGAAGCTTCGCAGTAGGCGCTCATTGTTTAAAAATCCAGGGCGTTGATGTCAGGGTCAACCCAGTCTTGTTTGGCTTTTTCCGACCAGATCAGTTGCGGTGAATAATAGTGATAAAGCCAGTCGATTGTACAGATGGCCAGAAGACGTTCCAGTTCATCGACCAGTGAAGGCAGACTTTGCGGGGACTGCAGTTCGGCATGGATCTTCTTCATGAAAACCACCGTGATGGTTTCGTTATAGCCCATGCCATCCCCTTTGGCTTTGTTGTAGGCGTGAATATTCCGGCGCAGCTTTTCTATCACAGTCTCCAGCGCCATGCTTTGCAGATAGTACAGCGCCACGGCGACATGCGCCCGGTGAGTCCAGTTTTCATAGGGCAGCGTGCAGGCTTCATGCTGTCTGGCCAGCTCGGCAAAGGCTGCATCGCTTGCCAGCGGCAGTTCGGTTTTTCCGGCTTTGGCCATCTAGTCCGGTTCTCCCACGTGGCGTCCGTAATACAGATGATCAACGATGCCGCTTTGCAGACGCCCGATCCGGGGCATGCGCCCCCACTCCCTGAAACCATGCTTTTCAAGCAGGCGAATACTGGCATCATTGCCCGCCAGCAAGATGGCGATCAGGCTGTGAATCTCCAGACTACTGCAGGCCTTAAGCGCATGAGTCATCAACTGTGATGCCAGGCCCTGACGACGCGAGTCCGCCGCAATGTAGTAGGAGATTTCTGCGGTGTTGTAGAAAGCTGAACGCCCGTGCCGGTAGGGACTGAGGGCAAGATAGCCGAGGATGCTGCCGGCCTCTTCCGCCACAAACAAACAGTAGTGCCTGCCATCATGCAGTGCCAGCCAGGGCCGACGTTCATCCAGGCTCAGGGTTTTTTCATCGCCGGTCACGCCACCCGCGAGCACGGACTGATTATAGATTCGCAGAATCCCGGCATAGTCTTCCGCAGTGGCCTCTCGGATGGGCATAGGCGTTTACAAATTTTCCTGGTTGAGCAGCGAGGTCAGGACATGGTCTTCCCAGACCCCGTTGATTTTTAAATAGCGTTTGGCCGTGCCTTCCACCCGAAAACCCAGGCGGTTAAGCAGGGCAGCAGAGCGCCGGTTCACCGGCATGTAATTGGCCATGATACGGTTCAGCTGCAGATGGTTGAAGGCATAATCAATGGCATGGGAGCACAGCGTGTGCATCAGGCCACGACCTTCATAGACATATGAAACCCCGTAACCCATGTAGCAGGCGCGCATGGGGCCATAGAGGATATTGGTCAGTGAACAGTGCCCGAGTATCTCGCGGCCATCATCATCCAGCGCCAGAAAAAACGCGGCACTCCCCTGTCGCTGGTCTTTGTCATGCAGGCGCAGGCGTTTGCGAATCTGCCGCTCGGAATAATAGCCAGGTTCGCGCTCAGGCTCCCAGGGAGCAAAATGCTCGGCATTGAACAGATAGTAATTTGACAGCAGCTCATAGTCTGCCGGCCGGGTTAATCGGATCTGCATGATGGATTTAAGCCCAGTTCCTGTTGTTTTCTTTTGCTCAGTCCCAGTGAGACGATGCGGTGGGACTCACGCAGATAGTCCTGCAGGTCTTCTTCACTCAAACCCGGTTCCTCGTAATCCTGAATCCACTTCATGCCGCGTGAGGCCAGATAGGGTGCCGGACGCAATCCCGGCAGATCGCTCAGTATCTCATAGGACAGCGGCGAAACCTTGAAGGTGATGGCAGGATGTGCCTGCTGAAACCACCCGATAGCGAAAACCTTGCCGCCGACCTTCCAGACATGCGCTCCGCCCCACTGCACCACATGCGTCGTCGCGGGCAGCTGACGACAGAAGGCATTGTATTCTTCGTTGTTCATGATGGGGAGGGTTCTCAGGGATTTCCGGGCGGACTGTCAGCAGCCCGCAGGATATAGGCCTGCTTACTCTCAGCGCTGAAGCCCAGCTTTTTATAAAAGGCATGAACTTCCGGCCCTTTTCGTCCCGTCAGCAGCATGAGCTTGTAGCAGCCAACTTCCCAGGCCAGCGCGATGGCTTTTTCCATCAGGGCTTTGCCGATACCCTGGCGTCGGGAGCCCTGATCAATGATCACATTCTCAACCAGGGCATAGGGTCTGCCACCCCGGCTAAGGTTGGGAATGATATTCAGATACAGACTGCCGATCAGCCTGGCGTCCTGTTCCACAACCAGCACGATGAAATGCGGGTCGGGCAGTATCTCCTGAAAGACCTGAAAGTTCCGGTTATCAAAGGCGGGATCATCCGGATTGAGTTGCCGCATCAGCTCACCAAG
>CAZKJY010000391.1:0-2355 GCA_964553165.1 uncultured Enterobacteriaceae bacterium | reverse complement strand
ACTCTGACGGTAATCCTGATGGGTTTCCTGCAGCTGTTCCAGTTCCTGGGTGATTTTATGGATTTGTGCGGCATCGGATAAAAACTGCCGAAACAGCAACGCACCAGCAACCAGTCCGATAACAAAACACAGTATGCCTACTAACCAAATACCCATGCTTCCCCTTAAAATGTTTACGTTGCCATTACCAAATCAGCCTCAATTATACCTATAATTGGCTTTTTAATCTTCACCAAGTCGAATTCAATACAATCTGATCCTGGCGATACCATACGGGTTAATAAAGCAGTTTTGAGCACAATATTGAGCCCACACGAGCGTTACCAGCGCGATTTAAATCAGGGACTACTCAGTCCGGATGCGGCCCAGGCTTCAGCAGTGGATGCCCTGGAAGATGTCTATGTTGCTCTGCTGGCCAAGCGTAAAATGCGTGACAGGCATGCCCCCCTTCTGACCCGGCTGTTCAGGAACACTGCAGTTCCGGTTAAGGGGCTTTATCTGTGGGGAGGGGTTGGCCGTGGCAAAACCTACCTGATGGATCTGTTTTACCAGTGTTTGCCGGAAGAACGAAAAATGCGCCGCCATTTTCATCGCTTCATGCTGATGGTGCATCGGCAGCTCAATGAGCAGCAGAAACAGAAGAATCCCCTGCAGCGGGTGGCTCAAGAAATTGCGCGGGATATCGATGTTATCTGTTTTGATGAATTTTCCGTCAATGATATTGGTGACGCGATGATCCTGGCAGGATTGCTGGATGCCCTGTTTTCAGCAGGTGTCACGCTGGTAACTACCTCCAACATTGCGCCGGAGAAGCTTTATGAAAACGGCCTGCAGCGGGCAAATTTTCTGCCCGCAATAAGCCTGTTGCAGCAACATACCCGGGTGATGCAGGTTGATGGCGGCATTGACTACCGTCTGCGCAGTCTCGAGCAGGCAGAAATCTATCACAGCCCTCTCGGCGAAGAAGCCGAAAAAATCATGCAAACCAGTTTTGAGCATCTCAGTGCCGGCCTGAATACCGTTCAGGCCGCCAGCATTGAAATCCAGGGACGTGAAATTCCGGTATTACAGCGTGCGGAAGATCTGGTCTGGTTTGATTTCGCCGCCATCTGTGGAGGGCCGAGGAGTGCCGCGGACTATATAGAAATCGCCCAGCTCTTCCACACCGTCATGATCAGCAATGTGCCTGCAATGGATGGCTCCAGTGATGATCTGGCCAGACGCTTTGTCAATCTGGTGGATGAGTTCTATGACCATAAGGTAAAACTGATCATTTCTGCGGCAACGGGACTTGAAAACCTGTATCAGGGTAGTGAACTGGCCTTTGTGTTTGAGCGTACCCGCAGCCGTCTGCTGGAAATGCAGTCCCACGATTACCTGGCACTGGAGCATATGCCCTGAGGGTCCAGGCAGGCCTGAAACGGCAAGCGGCGAACAATTGCTCTAATATCGATGAAAAACAGTGCAGAGCCCTTGAATATCCGCCTGTCCATCTGTAGAATTCGCGCTCCCTTAATGGCTTTGCCGGACTTTCCGGGTAAGCCTGACGTAAAAGCGTTGAGAACAAGCTAGATGAAGACTTTTTCAGCCAAAAAAGAAACAGCAGAAAACAACTGGGTAATCATTGATGCCGAGGGCCAGACCCTGGGTCGCATGTCCGCGGAAATTGCCAGTCGTTTGCGTGGCAAGCATAAACCGGAATATACCGCGCACGTTGATACCGGCGATTATGTGGTCGTGGTTAATGCTGAAAAAGTCCGGGTTACGGGCAATAAAGCCAGTGCGAAGCTGTATCAGCATCACACCCAGTTCCCCGGTGGCCTGAAAACCCGTTCATTCAATGAAATGATTGCCAACAATCCGGAAGAAGTGATCCGGCTGGCGGTTAAAGGTATGTTGCCAAAAACGCCACTGGGCCGGGCAATGTTCCGAAAACTCAAGGTTTATGCTGGTACCGAGCATCCGCATGGCGCCCAGCAACCGACACAACTTAATCTACAGTAGCATTTTAAAGGTTATCTAGGGCATGGCAGAGACACAATATTATGGTACCGGGCGGCGCAAGACTTCCACAGCCCGTGTTTTCCTCAGCCCCGGCAACGGCAATATTTCCGTAAATGATCGTAGCCTGGACTCCTATTTTGGCCGTGAAGTGGCGCGGATGATCGTGCGTCAGCCGCTGGAGCTGCTGGATGTCAGTGACAAATTTGATGTTATGGTGACAGTCAGTGGTGGTGGCAGTTTTGCTCAGGCCGGTGCCATTCGTCACGGATTGACCAGAGCCCTCATCAATTATGATGAAGGCAACAGAAGCCCCTTGCGACGAGCCGGTTTTGTGACTCGTGATTCCCGTGA
>CAZKJY010000390.1:0-2356 GCA_964553165.1 uncultured Enterobacteriaceae bacterium | reverse complement strand
CATTTTCCAGATCATTGTGTTTACCGCCTGCGCGGACACAGCGCTGAGAACTCGCGGCACGTTTGTAGTCCCGTTTGTCCTGACCCAGAAAAACATCCTTGAACTGAACCATTCCAGCATTGGTAAACAGGAGGGTGGGGTCATTGCCGGGCACGAGGGAGCTGCTGTCGACAACGGTATGCCCGTGTTCAGCAAAATAATTCAGAAATGCCTGTCTGATTTCAGCACTTTTCATCCCGATCCCTAGTTGTTGTTCAAGGCTCAAAGGGCGCGAATTATATACCCTCAGCCTGTCAGTTTACATCTCCTGCCTGCAGATACTTCATAGTCTTTAGGAGCTTGTGATTAATTCCAGGCCGGCCGTGGCACTTGCAGTTGACAGCACAACGCAGGCCAGCATACATAGTCAGTGTCACGACACTGTCTTGCAATCACCTGTACTCGCACCAGTTCCGGGCCTCAAACCCTGATGCTCAGGACCATCACCAGCACCTCCAAGAAGCTTACAATAAGAAGCACTAAGTGCTAAGATTTTTTGGACCTGCCAAAGCAGCACCAGATAGTTGCAGGCTATACTGATTGGGAAATCAGCCGAGGATTTAAAAAAATAAAACGAATCCAGCCAGGGGGGAGAAGCACCATGCGCAAGCCAACTATTCGCTGCAGCACCTTATTCACTGCCATTGCCGGCATCACCGCAAGCCAGTTCAGTGCACCTGTCACAGCCCAGCCTGTTGCTTTACAGGAAATTGTCGTTACCGCCCAGAAACGGGAAGAGAATCTGGGTGATGTGCCCATCTCCGTCAATGTGGTCAGTGCTGACACCATCCAGGCAGCCAACATCAATAAGATTGAAGACATCACTGAGTTTGTCCCCAACCTGACGATGACAGAAACCGGTGTCAGTACCCAGATGTATGTTCGCGGCATCGGTTCCGGCAACAATCAGGGCTTTGAGCAGTCTGTCGGACAATACATTGATGGCATCTACTATGGCCGCCAGCAACTGATCCGTGCCCCCTTCTTTGATCTGGAGCGGGTTGAGGTGCTGCGTGGATCCCAGGGCATTCTGTTCGGCAAGAACACCATCGCCAGCGCAATGAATCTGAGTACCGCAAGACCCAGCGACGATGTCGATATTGCCGTGTCTGCCTATTACGAATTTGAAAACGATCAGCAGGAAATAAACGGTGCCTTCTCCGGTCCGCTCACAGACAATTTAAGAGGCCGTCTGGCCTTCCGTACGAATGATGAAGATGGCTTCATCACCAACAGCTATCGTGGCAGTCAGGAGCCTGAACGGGATGAAGATGCGGTCCGTCTCTGGCTGGATTGGGATGCCACAGACAATCTGGAAATCGCCCTTAAACTGGAAAGCAACAGCTTCGACACCCAGGGCCGTCAGATAGAAATCGTCCAGGATGATGCCCCCCCTGCCGGCCCTTTCGCCGGTCTGAATTTCGCCCAGATAAGCGCCGGTGTACTGGGCCAGCCCCCCATGGAAAGCGCTCTGGATTACCGGCGGCAGGCCAATGCCAGGGAATACAGTAACAATCAGCTGGACAATGCCACGCTCGATATTAATTACGATCTTAATGGCAACACCCTGACCATGGTCACAGGCTACCTGGCCTATGACTTCACCGAGCGCTGCGATTGTGACTATACCCCGAGCGATGTGTTTGAAGTCGGTCTGGAGGAAGATTATGAGCAGCTGTCGCAGGAATTTCGTTTCAGCTCGCCCGCTGGCGAAGAACTGGAGTGGATGCTCGGGGCCTATTTCCAGAGTACCGAAATGGACTCCACCGAAAATATTGATATCCAGAATACCTCCGTGCTCGGCACGCTAGCCCTGCTTAATCCGGCTCTGACCCTGATGAGCAATCTGCCTGGCACTGGTGCCAAGCGACTGAACAATCAGGAGAGTGATATCTGGGCAGTCTTTGCACAGGGGTCCTGGTATGCCACTGATACGCTTCAGTTAACGCTGGGGGCCCGCTTCACGAGTGAAGACAAAGATGCGTTCCGGCAAATCGATATCATCGATCTGGCCAGCGGTGCCATCACCACCAACCCCTTGGCACCCATTACCTACAATGAAATTTTCGCCCTGCACAGTGTGCAGACCCAGGGCTATACTGCTGTTTCAACCGGCATTACCTCTCCGGGACACAGTTTGCGAGGCAGCCGTTCGGAAAGCTCCTTCACGCCCATGCTTAATGCTAAATGGTACGCCACCGAGGACCACATGTTTTACGCCAGTTATACCCGGGGCTTCAAGGCTGGCGGGTTTGATGCCAGAGCCAACAATCCCTTTTCTTTCGAGTTTGAGGATGAGGAAGCCAGCTCTTTCGAG
>CAZKJY010000389.1:0-2361 GCA_964553165.1 uncultured Enterobacteriaceae bacterium | reverse complement strand
GCACCAGCTGCTTGGCAATCAGCGGTCTGGCGATTGACGTGCCGAGCAGGTATTCACCTTCATAGAGGGTATTGGCCCGGAACATGGGAAACACGAAGTCACGGACAAACTCCTCACGGATGTCTTCAATAAAGATTTCCTTCACGCCAAGCGCTTCTGCCTTGGCACGGGCCGGCTCCACCTCTTTGCCCTGACCCAGATCAGCTGTGTAGGTCACGACTTCACATTGGTAGTTATCCTGCAGCCACTTGACGATGACTGAGGTATCAAGGCCGCCTGAATACGCCAGAACCACTTTTTTGATGTCTGCCATTTGTTCTCCACACAAGCTGTTGAAAAGGGGCGCTATTGTACCTTTGAGCCCCCGCAAATTGAAACTGTGTCTCCAAAATCGTCTGTTTTCAAACCCGCCAGAATCTATCTCAGGAAATAAGCTGGTATACTTCCTGTCGACTGACATCAGACAAAGCAGGCATATGCAGGAACTCAGAATTACCCGTCCGGATGACTGGCATGTCCATTTTCGCGACGGGGCCGCCCTTGAACATACCGTCGCCCACAGCGCACGATACTTTGGCCGCAGCATCGTCATGCCCAACCTGGTGCCGCCGGTGACCACGACAGAACGCGCCCTGGCTTACCTGGAGCGTATTCAGCAACACATCCCGGCAGGCCATAGGTTCCAACCCCTGATGACACTCTATCTGACGGACAGTACCACGGCCGATGAACTCGAGCGTGCCAAAGCCTCTGGCCAGATCTTTGGCATCAAACTGTATCCGGCCGGGGCCACGACCAACTCAGACTCAGGCGTTACCAACATTGAAAAGGTGTATCCCTGCCTCGAAAAGATGATCGAACTTGGGCTGCCCCTGCTGGTGCATGGCGAAGTCACTGACCCGGACATTGATATCTTTGACCGTGAAAGTGTTTTTATTGACCGCATTCTGAGCAAACTGCTGGACCGCTTTCCCGGTCTGAAAATGGTGCTGGAGCATATCAGTACCCGCCAGGCAGCTGAATTCATTCAAGAGGGTCCTGCTGACAGACTCGCCGCCACCATTACCCCCCAGCACCTGCTTTACAACCGCAATCACATGCTGGTCGGCGGCATCAGACCTCATTATTACTGTCTGCCCATCCTGAAACGCAACGAACATCAGCAGGCTTTGCTGGATCTGATTGCCAGTGGCAGCAGCAACATTTTTCTTGGCACCGATTCGGCACCCCATGCCACACACCGCAAGGAAAATGCCTGCGGCTGTGCCGGCTGTTTTACTGCCCATGCCGCACTCGAACTCTATGCAGAGGCGTTTGAAGCAGTCGGCGCGCTGGACAGGCTGGAAGCCTTTGCTTCCTTCAATGGGCCGGATTTCTATGGTCTTCCCCGCAATACGGATACGGTAACGCTGGTGAAAAAAGCCTGGCAGGTTCCTGCCAGCCTTCAATTCGGCGAGCAGACCGTGACGCCACTGCGCAGTGATGAACAATTGCACTGGACTGTTGTGAGTGACTGACGATAAGCGGGACATTCAGGAGACGCCGATATCCAGGCGATTCCGCGGCTTTCTGCCAGTGGTGATTGATCTGGAAACCGCCGGTTTCAACGCCGGGACCGATGCCATTCTGGAAGTCTCTGCCGTTATTCTCGGCATGGACAAAGAGGAACACCTGGTCGCTGAAAAGACCCACGCCTACCATGTCGAGCCTTTCGCCGGCGCCAACATGGACGAAGCCTCGCTGAATTTTACCGGGATTGACCCCTACCACCCCCTGCGCATTGCCCATCCGGAGCAGGACGTTTTCAGTGATATGTTTCGGCATATTCGCCAGAAAATGAAACAGGAAGGCTGTAAGCGTGCAATTCTGGTTGCCCACAATGCCCACTTTGATCACGGCTTCATTCGCGCCGCTGCCGACAGGCATAACCTGAAGCGAAATCCCTTCCATCCTTTTTCCAACCTGGACACGGTTTCACTCTCCGCACTGTGTTTCGGACAAACGGTGCTGTCACGGGCCTGTGAGGCTGCCGGCATTGATTTTGATGATGATGAGGCGCATTCAGCACGCTATGATGCTGAAAAAACAGCCGAACTGTTTTGCCATATCGTCAATCGCTGGAAAAAGCTGGGGGGGTGGCCATGAATCCTGACAAGGCAGAAACCATTGGAGAACGCTGGCTGGACAGCGCCAAAAATCCGGCACACAAGCGTCAGCTTCTGTTAATGGACACGCTGGGCACCGAACTTGATGCGCTCAAGGCGCTGACCGGCAGCATCATACTTTCCGAACATATCAAAACCATCAGCCCGGAACGGCATGTCGCCACCCTGTTACCGACCAGCGCCGGGGCCATGCTCT
>CAZKJY010000388.1:0-2362 GCA_964553165.1 uncultured Enterobacteriaceae bacterium | reverse complement strand
AACCTCAACAGAAAACAAAGTGGCATTTTCACGCCAGGCATTTAACGATTCCGTTACCGCCTATAACGAATACCGACAAAGCTTTCCTCCCATATTTTTTGCCAGTGTATTTGGACATTCCAAAGATGCCAATTTACTGATTATGGAAGATAGCGCTGAAATACAGGCGGTACCTAAAGTATCTTTCTAAGCTCTCGACCTTTATTGCCAACTCTGTAACACGCGCGCGAAAACTGATTCACTCGCTACAAAATGAATTTTTTTGAGCAACAAGATCAGGCACGCAAAAAAACCTGGCTGCTGATTGGATTATTCTCCATCGCTGTGTTGTGCATTATTGGACTAACAGTAATACTTATTACGGCAACATTCTGGGGATTTGGTCAATCCATCCTTTCAAGCCATACTAGCTTTCAACCTATGCAGTGGGATGCCATTATCAAGACTGCGCTGTTAGTGATTGCAGTGATTGGCAGTGTCATTATTTTCAAGCGCATCCAGTTATCTCAAGGTGGCAGTCGTGTCGCTGAAATGCTAGGAGGGCGCCCGGTAGAACAGGGCACTGACAATGCCAATGAACAGCAATTGTTGAATGTGGTAGAGGAAATGGCCATCGCGGCCGGCTTGCCCGTACCCCCGGTTTATGTTCTGAATGAAACCACTATTAATGCATTTGCGGCAGGTTTCAATGAGAAAGACGCAGTGATCGGTGTGACGCGAGGCACACTGGAAAGATTATCTCGTGAACAAATTCAGGGCATTATTGGCCATGAATTCAGTCATATCCTGCATGGCGATATGCGTTTAAATCTGAATCTGATTACTATCCTTTCCGGCATTATTTTTATCAGTCAGGCCGGGCGATTTGCCTTGTACAGCACCTCCCGATCCCGTTCCAATAACCGGGGTGGATTACCCGTGGTTGGTATTGGTCTGGGCCTGATGGTGATCGGCTCTGTGGGCACTTTTTTCGGCTCAATTATTAAATCCGCCGTCAGCCGTCAACGCGAATATTTGGCAGACGCATCTGCGGTGCAATACACGCGCAATCCCAACGGAATTGCAGATGCACTAAAAATCATTGGCTCTGGGGTAGGTTCAAACATGGCTTCCCCCAGCGCCAGCGAGTGCAGTCATCTGTTTTTTGGTGACGCCATGTTTTTTCGTATTTTTGAATTTTTATCTACTCATCCACCCCTGGAAAAACGTATTCGGCGTATTCAACCAAACTGGGACGGGAAGTTTCTGGTAAGTAAACCGCTAATAGAAAAAGAAACATCCTCAACCGCCGCGGTTAAGGATAAGATTAGCAGCCTATCTGATACACTTAACAGTACCGGCTTTCTTGACCCGGTAATGGTCGCCATAGCGGGCGCACTGATGCAGTCGCTGCCAGATAACATTAACCAGTCAACCCATACACCTGGTAGCGCCTATGCTCTAATGCTGGCACTGCGACTGGACCAGGACGATGACATTCAAGCGAAGCAGTTATCTTTCATCGAGTCACAACCTCTGTTACTGACAGACGTGAAACGCTATGCCAAGGATGTTTCTCGTCTGTCACAAAAAGACATATTACCTATAATCGAGATGTCCATCCCGGCACTGAAAAGATTATCCAGCGCTCAGTACAGTGAATTTAAAAAGCATCTAACACAATTTATTTTTGCTGATAAAAATACTGATTTACAGGAATGGCTGCAATTCCGCTTACTCAGTCATTATCTGGACTCCCATTTTAACCATAATAATAAAAAACGATTTGCTCGCAGTTATCATTCGTTTCAGCAAATCAAATCATCACTTGCTTGCGTAATGTCTTTACTCGCCGATCAATCACATGACTCTGATGAACTTAAAAACGCTGCCTTCACTCATGGCATACAATATTTAAAAATTAATGATGCAAACAGAATTCCCTTACATGAACTTGAGTTTCTGCAGGTGAATCAGTCTATTGAAAAAATAGACTATCTGGTGCCCTTACTAAAAGATGAGTTCTTAACTGCCTGCGCCAAATGTATAGATCATGACGATATTATTACACCTGCCGAATGGGGATTATTACGTGTGATTGCCGCTTGTATTGGTTGCCCGATGCCGATTATCAATCGACCTAATTGACGTTATTTTTATACGTTTCTATGGCACTAAAAAATTGCTCTTCTGAAATCTCGCCTCTGTCATAGTACAGACGAAATAACTGTCGAGCCCGCAAATCATCGTTCACTAATTGTTTAAAAAAATACGCAACAATTGTGTCTTGGCCGAATCTGACTTTACACACGCTAGAGCCATATCCCAATTCCGTTTGAGCTGCTCGTGCTTTAAGCGTAAACCAGTTCGTCAGCCTGGCTAA
>CAZKJY010000387.1:0-2376 GCA_964553165.1 uncultured Enterobacteriaceae bacterium | reverse complement strand
ATGTATTCATAGGTTGAATATATCAAATTTATGGAGTTAACTTGTCAATACCTGTCAGCTCCTTCGTTGAACTGCAGTTATCCTCACTGGGTGCCAATGGCATGGTGATTCAGTCTTTTACTTCCCAGCAGGACCGTTTGCAGGGAAAGATAAACCGCCTTTCGCCGGCGGACTATGAGTTGATTGCCAGTCGTGTCGATGGCATCACGTCAATTACGCCAATACTGACCAATAACACGCTTAACCAGTTGCAGTACCAGGGGGAAACAACTGCTTCCCAGGTGCTAGGCTCCACCTATAATTTTCAACGCGTCTCTCAGTTCTATACCAGTCAGGGACGCTTTATCTCAGACAGTGATAATCAGACCCGACGGCGGGTGGCCGTCATCGGTGAAGATGTCCGGCTGAATCTGTCTCTGCCGGAAAACCCGATTGGCGAGTTTGTGCGCATCGGCCCTGAATGGTTGCGGATCATCGGACTGATTGAGGTAAGAGGGCAGATCTTCGGGCAGAGCCGGGATAACGTGGTGGTGATGCCGTATAACACCATGCGCAGTCTGATGGGCAATCAGGTTATTCCGGATATCGATATCCAATTGAATATCAGCAATGTTGAGCTGCTGGATGCAACGGCCAACCGCATCAGTATTTTATTGCGTGAAGCTCATGGGCTTGGTCCAGGGGATGAGAATGATTTCCAGATTCAGACCTCGGAGGAACTGGCGGCATCCATTGGCTCGATTCTCACTGTGATCACACTGGCAATGGGTGGGATCATCAGTATTTCACTGCTCGTAGGCGGCATCGGCATCATGAACATCATGCTGGTTTCGGTGACGGAGCGCACCCGGGAAATCGGTATTTGCAAGGCCATAGGAGCCAAACGTCAGCAGATCCTGCTGCAGTTTCTGTTTGAGGCTGTTTTTCAGTGTTTGCTGGGCGGCATCATTGGTCTGGTGATTGGCTATGGATTGGGAATCGTTGCCGCAATGTACATCAGTCAGCTGGATGCGGTAGTGCCATTCTGGGCAGCCTTGCTGGCAATCAGCTTTTCGGCGCTTATCGGTATCGTCTTCGGCTTGATGCCGGCAGCCAAGGCAGCAAATCTTGACCCGATAGATGCCCTGCGATACGAATAACATTCAACAATGCTGACAGGAAAGTCAGACTCCAACAAAGAAAAGGAACAGGCCTATGCTTAAAAATTTCATCGATATCATTGCAGCTCCGCGACAGGCTTTTTCCCGCCTGCGTGAAAAGCCAGGCTGGGTGCTGCCCTGGTTAGCGGTTGCCGTGCTGGCAGCTTCCGTGCAGTACGGGTTTTATAAACGGGTTGACCCTGAGTATCTGCTGGAACAACTGATCGAACAGAGACTGGATTCAGGCATTGCAGAAAGTGAGTTGAGAAACCGAATGCAGGGGATCGTGGATAGAACGGATATGCTGGCCCTGACGTCCTCGATTGCAGTCTTTGTCAGCCTGCTTGTCGTTTATGCCCTGACAGCAGCGTACCTGTACTGGATCAGTAAATTCAATGGTGCGGATATTCGCTATAAACAGTGGTTGGCGCTGGCCAGCTGGAGCGGCGTACCAGCCGTTTTTACGGTGCTTGCAGCCTGGCTGGTGATTCTGAGCTCAGGCAGCCTCATCGATGTGGAAGCCATGAATCCGCTCAATCTCAACTATCTCTTGTTCAGATCGGAAGGCCAGTTTTCCGGCATGTTAAATGCCTTTAACCTGATTGCCATCTGGGGCATCGTGTTACTGATCCTGGGCTATCGACAATTTACGGGGGTCACCCAAACCAGGGCGGCCATCGTGGTCTTGAGTCCCTATCTTTTAATCCTGCTGGTATGGGCACTTGTCATCGTAAGCTGAGTCTGACTGTACCGGTCGGGCAGGGGACTTGCTCTCAGGTTCCGAGTCGCTGAATAAGAAAATCAACAAAGACCCGGATCTTGGCCGGGACAAAATGTTTTTCAGAATAGTAGGCTCTTAGGGCACGTTCGGGGATCTGGTAATCCGTAAGCAGTCTTACTAATCTGCCGGCATCAATAGCCTGCTGAACCTGGGTCAGGGGCAGGCAGGCAATGCCAATTCCCTTCACAGCGCATATTTCGACCGCCACCGGATTGTTGCAGAAGAAATTACCGCTGACCTGGACTTTGACTTCCTGCTCATCCCTGTAAAACAGCCAGTTGTCGAGAACTTCGCTAAAGGAAGGCAGGAGGCAATTATGTTGTTGCAGTTCCTCCGGTATTCGAGGGTGGCCGTGTTTCTGAAGATAGTCAGGGCTGGCCACCACGGCACCCTGGACGGAATAAAACTTGGTCGAGATAAAAGACCCTCTGGGAACCTGGCTGGTAGTAATGATCA
>CAZKJY010000386.1:0-2382 GCA_964553165.1 uncultured Enterobacteriaceae bacterium | reverse complement strand
GCACACGAAAATGTGCTTAACCGCTTTTATCTCACTGACCATGATATTGAACGGCTTGATCTGACCAGCACCTACTTTACTGGCAGCAAGGATATTTCACTGAATGGGGAACCTGTGGTGGTTTATCACGTGCCCAATGCCCATACCGACGGGGACAGCATCGTCTATTTCCGCCGTTCTGACGTTATCAGCACGGGTGATATTTTTACCCCCGGACGCTATCCGGCGATTGATGTTGAACGTGGCGGCAGCGTGCAGGGCCTGGTCCAAGCCTTGAACTTTTTGATAGAGCTTATTGTGCCTGGCCCCATGGCTGAAGCCGGCACCTATGTCATCCCTGGTCGGGGTCGCATCGGGGATGAAATTGATGTGGTCGAATACCGCAACATGGTTTATATCGTCATGCAGCGAATCGAAGCATTGATTGCCGATGGCATGAGCCTGCGTGACATTATCGCTGCACGGCCCACCCTTGATTACGATACCCAGTATGGCGGTCGTCGCGGAGGACCCAGCAACGAAGAATTTATCACAGCCATCTACAACAGCCTGATGGCAGCGATGTGAGGAATAACAACATGAAAAAAATTATTAAACCCATTCTCGCAACATTCATTCTGGGCAGTGCCAGCCTGTTACAGGCCCAACCCGAGCGTATTACTTCAACCGGACTCTTTGATCTTGATCAGTTACCTCCTGAACAGGAGCTCGGACGTCCCAGTGCCCCGGTTGATCTGACCGGTACCTGGGTCAGTATCGTCAATGAGGATTGGCGCTATCGCATGGTCACGCCGCAGATAGGCGACCTTGCCAATATCCCGGAAAATGAAGCTGGTCGTGAATACGCCATGAACTGGCGACCGGAGATGGATGTCGGCAATGAATGTCGTGCCTACGGTGCTGCAGCCATCATGCATGAACCGGGACGTATCGAGATTTCATGGGAAGATGACCAGACGCTGAAACTGGAATTTGATGCTGGCAGACAGACTCGCTATCTTCATTTCAATCCCAATGTTGAGCCCGGTGAACCTTCACGCCAGGGCCATTCCTTTGCCCGCTGGGAAAGACCGCGCGGCCAGCAGGTAGCTCCGGTGATCACCAATGTGGTTCCCATCGGCCAGCAGTTCCCGCGTACGGAAATGGTCAGCAACTCTCTGCAGGTTTTTACCAGCAATCTGACTGAGGGTTATCTGCGAAAAAACGGCATACCACACAGTGATCAGGTGCGTGTCCGTGAATATTTCGACATGATCACCATACCGGATGGTTCAACCTGGCTCATCGTCGATATCATCGTCGAAGACCCGGTCTATCTGGAGGCTCCCTGGGTAACCAGCATGAACTTCAAAAAAGAGCCAAACGACTCAAAACGTGATCCGCAGGATTGCTTCGTTACCAACCCAGGCTGGTAATTCTAAGGTCCAAAACGAAAAAGCCTCCCGGCACAATTTGTGCGGGAGGCTTTTTTTCGTGTAGACAATCTGTTTTACAGCGACTGCCTGATGTATTCCTTGACCTCTTCAAGCTGATTGGGCAATACAACATAGGACTCATCGCGCTCATAGAGATCACTCAGATGCGCCGGTAAGGGTGGCGTTTCGAGACCTGCACGCTTGATGGCATCAGCAAATTTTGCCGGATGCGCAGTAGCCAGGGAAATTACCGGTGTGTGATTGTCACGCTTGCACAGCTGTGCTGCTTTGACGCCGATGGCAGTGTGAGGATCCAGCAGATAGTTGTACCTGTCATAAACCTCCCTGATCACCGCACAGGTCGTTTCATCGTCCACACTGGCTGAATCAAAATACCCTCTGGCAAACTGCCACTCCTCCTCACTGACCTGGTTCAACTTTTCACTCAGGCCGGTAACAAATGCGCTGACTCGCCGTGTGTCGCCTTTGAACATATCGAAAATAAAACGTTCAAAGTTACTCGACACCATGATGTCCATACTGGGTGAAAGACTCGCCTCGAGACCACTAAGGTGATACTGGTTCCTGCTGATGAACCGATGCAGGATATCGTTTTTGTTGGTTGCGATAATCAACTGTTTAACCGGTAGTCCCATTTTTTTGGCGAGATAGCCCGCATAGATATCGCCAAAATTTCCGGTCGGAACCGAAAAGGAAACTCCATCATGTTCATCTAGAAAACGTAAGGCGGCGTAAAAATAGTACACAATCTGCGCCATGATTCTGGCCCAGTTGATTGAATTGACAGCAACCAGCTGGTAGCCCGCCGGCAGAAAACTCTGATCAGCAAACGCATGCTTGACGATTTTCTGGCAGTCATCAAAATTTCCGTCAACGGCAATGTTATGCACGTTGTCACCGCTGACTGTGGTCATTTGTTTACGCTGGACTTCCGAAACCCGGTTAT
>CAZKJY010000385.1:0-2383 GCA_964553165.1 uncultured Enterobacteriaceae bacterium | reverse complement strand
CAATACCCAACCGTTGCAGAAAACGCCGATTTTCCTGTTGGCGCAAAGCCTTGACCGCCTCATCGGTCACTGGGCGCGGGTCGTAGCCAATATCCACCAGCGCTCCCAGCAACTGACTCAGCTTCAACTGCGCAGGGTCCCAACTCACCATGGCGCGGTGACTGGTGACATTCACCTGAACATCAGAGATACCAGAAAGTTTCTTGAGGTGCTTTTCAATCAACCATGCGCAAGCGCTGCAACTAATACCGCCCACCAGCAACTGTATTTGGCGATCGCCATTTTCCAGGTTTTCCAGATAGTCGCACTGCACATCAGGTAGGTCGTAAGCAGCCAGCAAATCTGTGCGGACTTCTTCAGGACGGCTGACGTTACTGGTTCTGTATTGATAAAACCGCGCCAGCCCACCATCGCAGATGGCCGTCGCCACAGCCAGACAACCAGGACAACACATTGGGCGTGCCTGGCCCTGAATCTCCAGAGTGAAATCTGTCCCCTCGGGGACGGGCAGACCGCAGTGATAACAGGGTATTGCCGTCATTGAGCCTTCAATGTCAGCTGATGGGATGCAGAAAAATCGAGCTCGCCCGCCAGCCGCCATTCCCGCCCGGGTTCCGGAAGCAAGCGGATGTAGTAACGGTGCAGCAGTTGTTGATCCAAATCTGTTCGGTACTGACCAGTAGTAATCGCCGACATCAACAACTCGCGATCATTATCCTCACTGGTTGGGTGAAGCAGCAGCAGGGTCAGCTCCTTTGGCGGCGTCTCGGCACCCAGCAGCTTGATAAACAACTCACCACTTTCGGGGTCCAGACGCACTTCGGCTGTGAGTCCCAACTGGGCCGCCAACCGGTCTTGCTCAAGGACCTGGTTGATAGCCAGGCCTTTGCGGTAATAGCTGTCGACGACCAACGGATCCTGATGCTTGAAGGCAATGTAAACCGTGATCAGACTTGCAACCACCACGGTAGCGGGCAGTGCTATTAGAAACCAGGGCCAAAACTGGCGGTACCAAGGTTGCTTGTCCAGGCCGTCGTTCTGGGAAAGAGGAGAATGGCGCAAAGTATTACCTCATCAGGTGAATTCAGTTCGGCAGGCATTTGATGCCCGACAGGAGCGGCTCAGAGAATACACCTTTTGCAATGGGAAACAACGCTGACCACATGGTCAAAAACCATCTCTTTGGCTCAAGCCTGGCCAAACAGACTGCCGATCAACGTCGTAGTCGCGGTCCGATAAAGCGGTTTTCCTCTATCGCATGAATGGCGGGGTTATCCACCGATTCAACAATAAAGGTGACGTCAGCATTAGGATTTTTCATCACCCCGGGATCGAGCTCAACCCTCACCGGCATGCTCAGCACTTCGCCTTCCGCCACGGAAACCTCCGTAGCACCAAGGTAATTAAAGGGATATTCACCCTCGACACGAATACTGTAGCGGTGGCCCTGCGTATCCATATTGTTGATCTTCAGGGTATAGATGTTTTCCGCCAGGCCCTGTGTATTTTCCCGGTAGAGAACATTTCGATCACGAATAACATCCACACCCAGAGGCATACGGGTGAGAATGGTGTAACCGAACGCACTGATCATGATGGTTAGTGCCAGGGCATAACCAATAAATCGAGGTCGTAAGATATGTGTTTCACCATGCTCCATGGCATGTTCAGTGGTAAATCGGATCAGGCCCGGGTCATAGCCCATTTTGTCCATCACTGTGTTACAGGCATCAATGCACAAGCCACAATCGATACATTCGTATTGCAAACCATTACGGATATCAATGCCTGTGGGGCACACCTGTACACATAACGAACAGTCGACGCAATCACCCTTGCCGTCGGCACGGTGGTCCACACCCTTTTTACGTGCACCGCGAGGTTCACCGCGCTCCGCATCGTAGGAGACAATCAGGGTGTCCCTATCGAACATGACAGACTGAAAACGGGCATAGGGGCACATGTATTTACACACCTGCTCCCGCAGAAATCCCGCATTCATGAATGTCATAACCGTGAAGAAAAGTGTCCAGAACACCGCCGCCGGATGGGCGGTAAAGGTGAACATTTCCGGCACCAGATCGCGAATCGGGTTGTAGTAACCGACGAACGTGAGGCCAGTGACAAATCCCACCAACCCCCACAGCAGAAACTTGCCGCCGCGGCGCAGGATCTTGTTGCCGTCCCAGGGAGATTTATCGAGCTTGATACGCTGGTTACGGTCGCCCTCACACCAGTCCTCGATATACATGAAGATCATGGTCCAGACGGTTTGCGGGCAGGAAAAGCCGCACCAGACGCGACCGACAAGCACCGTCACAGTAAATAGAGCGAAGGCAGAAATGATCAGCGCCCAGGCCAGCAACATAAAATCCTGGGGCCA
>CAZKJY010000384.1:0-2389 GCA_964553165.1 uncultured Enterobacteriaceae bacterium | reverse complement strand
ACCTCAACGTCCGACAGGTCCTGCGCGAACGCACTGCCCATCAACGAAGGGGCCAGCACACCAGCAAGGGTGACGGCACCGGCAAGTTTCCGGACCTGGCTTGAGACATGGATGTTCTTGGTGTTTATTTTCGTAATCATTTCAATTCTCCTGGCCCTTACTCGCCTTCGCTCACGACATCCATAAATTCAGGAAGTGCTGTATGGGCACCGCCACGGGCTGCTTCCAGCGGGATATTCCAGCGCTCGGAAAACTCCATGCTGCCTTCATGGGACTCTTCGGTATCAATCATCCAGTGCGGGATTTCCCCGATCTCACGATCAATTTCAATAGCGGGCCGACAGGGATAGGGGCCCATATTGACCTCATGCAGCCGTTTCCAGCCGTTGGTGCGGATGAATGGCTCAGTGAGATAGTTCGGATCGGTCACAATTGAAACGTGAGTCATCAGGGACTGATCGTCATTCAGAAAGAAATATTCATCAAGCGTGGCCTCATCACTCAGGGCCATGCCGTTGCGGCGAATCCAGCCGGCTTTTAAATGCGTGGTATGCACCACAAGCGCATCCCCTTCAAAGTGACCAGTGGAGAATCCACCCCAGGTATGCGGATACAGATCACCCGGATGTTCACGACCATCCATGTAAATGGTGCGTCTTTGCGCCTGCCATTCAATGTGGGTGGTCAGGGCAATCAATTCCTGGGATTCCGGATCCAGTATTTCCTGGAAATGCAGATTGCCAATGCCCCGGAAACCATAGGTAGAGGGGTGTGGCTTGCACTGATGCTCGGGGACGTTCAGCAGTCCTGACTGCCAGGTGTCACCGCGCAGGCGCATGGCGTCATTGATTGGCAGACCGGCGTAGTCGCCAGCCTCGGGGCCAGGCAGACGCTCTTCAAAGTCTTCATGATAGATAGGCTGCCAATAACCCTCAACGCTGGCCTGGGCCAGGAAGGGCGAGCTTAACAGGGGTAACAGAACAGAAGCGGCGAGCGCCTGGTGCTTAAATGTAGTCATAAAATACCTTTAGATAACTTGATCATTTTTTTCTTTTGATCGTTTGACCAGCATCCACTCAACTGTCGAAAAGTCGGAGAGGGGCTGTTACGGCTGATGCTGTTTTCTTTATGCTGAGCAGTAATCAATGTAAAAAACTTCGAAATAATAGCCTTAGCCCTTCCCTTATAGCAAGAGAGATAAACTGAACAGTATGTCCAGGCTCCTTGCCAGGTTTTTCAGCCATTGAGCATGGGTTTCATAGGCCAGAAAGGTCCTGTGCCTGACAGATTCCATGACGGTGGCATAGGCCTTGTGGGCAGCTATTCAGACTGACGGGGCTTTTTCCCCAGCCACTGGACCCGGTACAGATCCCGGCGACGGTCGAGATAATTGCGTACCGAGCCTTCATTCTGAAGGGCAGAAAGCTTTTCAAAATCCAGATCCACAATCAGGGTCATTTCAGTATTGGGTGTGGTTTCCGAAACAATGGCATCGTGTGGGAAAGCGAAGTCTGACGGAGAAAACACGGCTGTCTGGGCATACTGGATATCAACGTTGTCCACTTTGGGCAGATTGCCAACCGAGCCGGCGATGGCGACATAGCATTCATTTTCAATGGCGCGTGCCTGGGCACAGCGTCGAACCCGCAGATAGCCGTTTTTGGTGTCAGTCCAGAAGGGGACAAACAGAATCTGGATTTCATCTTCCGACAGCAAGCGGGCAAGTTCGGGGAACTCTACGTCATAACAGATCAAAATGCCGATGCGACCGACATCGGTTTCGAAGGATTTCAGCTCATTACCGCCCTGCATGATGAGTGCGCGTTTTTCCCAGGGTGTCGGGTGTAACTTGTACTGGGAATCTATGGTGCCATCACGGCGGCAAAGGTAGGCAACGTTATAGAGTTCGTTGTTTTCGATTATGGGCAGAGATCCGGCAATGATATTGATGTTATAACTGACGGAAAGACCGGAAATTGCGCGGAGGATTTCCGGGCTCAGGTTGGCCAGCTCCCAGATGGCATCGATGGTGGTTTTGGTCTTTGTCAGACCAACCAGCGGGATACTGAACAGCTCCGGCAGGACAGCAATGTCGCAACTGTAATCGGACAGGGAATCAATGAAGTCTTCAATCTGCTGCAGCAGATCATCAACAGATTCAAAATATCGCATCTGCCACTGAATACAGCCAATTCGTGCAGTGGTTTTTTGATTGCCAATCAGCCGGTCTGCTTCGGGGTCATAACGGTAATTGTGCCACTGCAGTAAGGTGGCATAGCCCATCGACTTTTTATCTTCCGGTAAATAGGCTTTTAACACCTGCTTGACCTCGAAATCATTGGCGAGCTGGAAGCTGAGAATCGGATCATAACGGTCCTTGTTCCTGACC
>CAZKJY010000383.1:0-2400 GCA_964553165.1 uncultured Enterobacteriaceae bacterium | reverse complement strand
GTCTCTCATCACCCGTGATGATCCGCTCCTGATTTTCTCCCTGACTGACTTCAACGCCATCAAAAAAACCGGTGGCCATCAGGTCACGAATGATGTTGGCCAGATCTGCCTGGCCGACTTCATCACCGATGTTGACGTTGATAAGACTGAAGATTGTGGTGGAGGCAACCCGTTGCAGATTCTCCAGATAGATCTCCGAAACTGTAAAGGTCTGCGCCCATGCCGTTCCCGAAAACTGCACAAGCAGAGAACAGCAAAACAGCATTCGTGTTAAAAATTTAACCATGACTGAAAACTACGGAAGCCCTTACAACAATCGGTTTATGTCATTGTAGAAGGCAATAAACATGATAGAAACAATAATAAAAATACCGAGCTGCATTCCCAGCGCCTGGACTTTTTCCGGCACTGGACGCCGCATTACCGCTTCTACCAGGTAATACAGCAAATGTCCGCCATCAAGGACGGGAATCGGCAGTAAATTTAAAATCCCCAAACTGATACTCAATACTGCGAGAAAGCTTAGATAGTATTCGAGGCCAAAAGTTGCAGTCTGACCGGCAACCTGTGCAATTGTGATTGGCCCACTGAGATTTTCCACGGAAATCAGACCAATAATCATCTTCTTGATGGAATCGATGATGAAAATGCCGTTGTTCCAGGTTTCAGTGAAGGCATAGGGTATGGCGCTGAGGGCCGAATAGCGCACAGAGCGGTTCATTTCCGCTGGCAGTGTTGGCATGACTTCCGGCGCAGCTACCCCCGCGCCTATAAATCCGCTGGCCTCGCCATTGTTATCCAGACTCATTTCGGGACGAATTTCCAGCTCAAGCAGGACGCCCTCTCGTTCGATGCTGATGGGCAGCAGAACTTCCGGGTTGTCACGTATCACATCGACCCAGTCGAGCCAGCCATTCAAGGCTCGGTCTCCCACCCTCAAAATCTGATCCCCGACTTGAAGACCCGCTGCCTCAGCGCGGCTGTCAGGGACGATCTGTCCAATCACTGCGGGGATATCCAGGCGCCACGGGGTTATTCCAAGGGCATCCAGGACATTGGGTTCAGCCTGGTCAATCAGCCAGCGATCAACAGGAATATCAACAGTCCGTAGCAGATCACTGCCTTCTTGCTGGTAGCCGAGACTGATGTCACCAGTCTCCCCCAGGCGTTCGAGCAGGGCCACTCTGACCTGCTGCCAGGTGCTGACTGCCTGCCCGTCGACGCTGACAATTTCATCCCCGCGCATCAAGCCTGCCTGCTGCGCCGGGGAATCCGGATCAAGGCTGCCTAGGACGGGAGCAATCCCGGTAACCCCGGTCATAAACATCAGCCAGTAAAGAAAAACCGCCAGAAACAGATTGGCCAGTGGACCGGCCGCTACGACGGCAGTTTTCTGGTGTAGTGGTTTGAAATTGAAGGCATATTTCTTTTCACTCTCTGCAATTTCAGTTTCCCTTTCACCAAACATTTTCACATAGCCACCCAGTGGCAGTGCGGCAATACGGTATTCAGTCCCGCCACGCCACCAACTGTAGAGTGACTTGCCAAATCCGATGGAAAAACATTCAATCCTTACACCACAGCGTCTGGCTACCCAGTAATGACCAAATTCATGGATAGTAACCAGAATCCCCAGCGTCACCAGCAAGGCAAAAATATTGATTGATAAGGTTTGTAAGGTTTCCATCAGTCCTATAGTGGTCTCAGTTCTGGCATTTTCAAGGCAATCGCCGGGTCAGGTTTTCCTGCTCGCTGAAACGAGTTTCTGGGCCAGTTTTCTGGCATTCTGATCAGCTTCAAGTATTTCTTCCAGACTGTCTGCCTGCCGGATTTCCTGCGCATCCAGTGATTTTTCTATGATAACAGGAATTTGGGTAAAACTGAGCTCCTCTGCCAGGAATGCGGCAACCGCCACTTCATTGGCGGCATTGAGTATCAGCGGCGCTGTCCCTCCTGCACTGGCAGCTTTCTGCCCCAGTCCCAGCCCGGGAAAGCGCAAAGGATCAACGTCGCGAAAGCTCAGCGTTGAAATCTTTTTTAAATCAAGGGCTTGCACACCTGCTTCCATGCGCTCCGGCCAGGCGAGGCCATAGGCAATGGGGGTGCGCATGTCCGGATTACCCAATTGGGCCAGAACCGAACCATCCCGGTAATAGACCATGGAATGGATAATACTTTGTGGATGGATCAGCACGTCCACGCGTGAGGGAGGCAGATCAAACAGGAAACAGGCTTCTATAAATTCCAGCGCCTTATTCATCAGGCTGGCCGAATCCACTGAAATCTTCGGACCCATTTTCCAATTCGGGTGTTTGCAGGCCTGTACCGGCGTCACCCGTGCCAGCTCACTCAGTGCAAGGTCCAGAAAGGGCCCACCGGAAGCTGTCAGAACAAGCTTTT
>CAZKJY010000382.1:0-2404 GCA_964553165.1 uncultured Enterobacteriaceae bacterium | reverse complement strand
TACTTCTCCCGGCAGCGCTACCAGCCCCGGTGCAGGCAGTAACGCTAGCGGCAATGGCAATGATCAAAATGATCGTAACGACAATGACCGCAATGATCGTAATGATAACGACCGCAATGATCGCAACGATAACGACCGTAATGATCGCGATGACAATGATCGCAACGACAACAACCGCAATGATCGTAACGATAACGACCGCAATGATCGTAACAGCAATGGCGGCGGCCGCAACAGCGACCAGGACGATGAAGAAGACGATGAAGACGAAGAAGGCAATGACGAACGCTGTGAGCAGCCAGGTAACCGCCAGGGGCAGGGCAACGCTTTCGGGCTTGATTGCGAAGACGAAGAAGATGACGCTGACGGTCCGGGCAATTCCGACGGCAATCCGGGAGACGGCAATGACAACAATGCTGATCGTGGCAACCGCAACAATGACAACCGCAGAAACTAGGCTCTTTGCTTAGCAGCAGCTTAACCTGCTGCCAAATAGCCCTTGCTAATGGCCGCCTAAACCATTATTAATCTTAAGCCAAAGTGTTGATAATGGTTGTATGAAAAAGCTGATTGACTGCCGGTTTCCGGTATTCATACTATTCCTGCTCAGTTACTCATGTTTTGCTGCAGATGCTCCCCTGATTATTGTCAATGGGGCTGATGATGAACTGCGCGCGAATATCCTCAGTCATCTACGTATCGGCGGTGAAAGCTGCAATACCGAGATGGGGCGTTTACTGCGCCTGCAGAACCAGGTCAGAACCAATACCGAACGCGCTGCCAACGCCCTGGGGTACTACAAAAGCAATTTCAGTCTGGATTTCAGCAGCGGTGAATCCTGCTGGTCTCTGCAGATAGATATTGATCCCGGTGAACCGGTCACCATTCAGCAGCTCATGATTGCCCTGAATGATGAATCCGCCGAAATTTTTCGCAACATCATCAATCAAAGTCCTCTGGCCCTGGGTCAGCGTCTGAATCATGGACTCTATGAATCCCTCAAAAATGATCTGAGTACGGCAGCTGTTGAAAACGGTTATTTCGCTGCCCGCTTCCTGCGTTCGGAAATTGCCATTGATCTGTTCGATAACAGCGCCAGTATTGACATCCTTTTTGCACCCGGTCCGCGGTATTTCTTTGGTGAAATCAGCATGAGCAATTCAGCGCCACTGGCTGATGATTTTGTCCAGAACCTGATCCAAATCAGGGAAGGGGAACCGTATTCCAATGAAAGTCTAATGACACTCAGGGACAATCTTGATCAGAGCCAGTATTTTTCCCAGGTGGCTATCACCCCGCAACTTTCCCAAACCCGCAACCTGTCGGTGCCCCTGGTGATTAATTTAAACTCCAGACCCCAACATGCCTATTCAGCCGGTATTGGTTTTACCACTGATACCGGACCCCGTGTCCGTCTGGGTTATGCCAACCGTTACCAGAGTCAGCATGGACACCGGCTGGATTCAGCAGTTTCACTGTCACAAGTGCGTTCACAAAGCAACCTGAACTACACCGTTCCCGTGCGTCGCAATCCACTGCGCGAAAGCCTGAAATATGGTGTTGGCTATATTCAGGAAGATAACGACACCTTTGAAAGCAAGCGGGTTGAACTGGAAGCGGCCTACCGCAATCAGTCTGAAAGTGGCTGGCTTCGAAATACCTTCATTAACTATCAACGCGACAGTTACATCATCAATCTTGATACGGATATTTCCTATCTGGCGATACTCGGTTTCAATATTTCCAAAACCATGGCGGATGACCTGATCAATCCCAGTCGCGGCTGGAAACTGTTTGCAGAAATAAGTGGTGCCAGTGATGCAGTTATTTCAGATACCAGTTTTATCCAGACCAATATCAATGGCAAACATGTGCATTCTTTCAATACAAGAACCCGGAGTCTTCTGCGTTTTGACAGCGGGTTCACCTGGATTGACGACAGGGATGAACTGCCGGTCTCGCTACGCTTTCTGGCCGGTGGTGACCAGAGCCTGCGCGGTTATAAATATCAGACACTCGGGCCCACCGATGAGAATGGACTGGTGATTGGTGGCAAGCACATGATCACAGGCACGGCCGAAGTCGATTACCTGTTTCGCCCACGCTGGCGGCTTGCTCTGTTTACCGATGCGGGTAATGCCTTCAATGAATTTGATGACATCACCTGGAAGCAGAGTATCGGAATTGGTCTGCGTTGGCAGTCACCCATCGGCCCCCTGCGTTTCGATCTCGCTCATACCCTGAATGACAATGAGGGATTCCGCGTGCATATCACCATGGGGCCTGACCTCTGATGCGTCTGCTGTTACTGAAAATATTGCTTCGCAGCGTCTCCATCCTGATGATACTGGGATTGTGTATGCTGGGTATGGCTTATTATCTTCTGAACAGCAGCAAGGGAGCT
>CAZKJY010000381.1:0-2411 GCA_964553165.1 uncultured Enterobacteriaceae bacterium | reverse complement strand
GATGTCTATCCACCATGCGCCAGCCAACGCTGCCAGGCCCATGGCATAAGCCACCGGTACTCCCAGGAGGATCAGCGTAAAAAAACTACCCAATAAAACAGCCGCGTCCATCAGGCCACCTCCTCAGCAGGAATCACTTCGGGCTCCTTGTCAAATTGCACTATTTCGCGATGGTTTTGCGGACCAAACAAAATCGTTTCCAGCACAAATAAACCGGTCACCGTGCCACCTACGGGTATCGGCAAATAGGTCATTCCTACACGCAACCAGGTGAGCTCGGGCGTGCTCTGACCCCAGGTACCTATGCAAAGCTGCGCGCCGTAAATCACCATAAATACACTGGCTACCAGCATTAGCGTGTTTACCAAAGTCCGGCAAGCGCTTTGCAAATTCGCCGGTAACCGCTCGGTCAGCATAGACACCGCGATATGTCCGCCGGCGCGGTAGCCCACGGCCGCGCCCATAAAGCTGAAGATTACCATCAGCAGAATAGAGACAGGTTCGGGCCACTGTGAGCCTGTGCCCAGCACATAGCGCGTGTATATGCCCCACGGAATGAATACGCACATCAGAAAAATACAGGCGCCAGCCACCCAGACCGCAGCCTGGTAAACGGCATCACATAAGTGGTGAAAAGTTTCAGCCATTGCAGTTTCCCTGAAGGTAATTTAGAAATTAAAAGGCCTGGAGGTTACGGCGCAGGCCGCAAGCTCCAGGCCCTTAGGCCATCGTTATTATTTGACGGCTGCAATGCGCTGCATCAGGTCCTTAAAGTCTGCGCCATATTTTGCTCGCACTGGAGCCGTGGCGTCGTAGAAGGGCTTGTTGTCGGTGTTGATGAATTCCACACCAGCTGCCTTGAGCTTCGCGCTGTAGTCGGCCACGCTCTTATCCCATAGAGCGCGTTGTTCCATCTGGGCTTCACGCGCTACCTTTTTCACCAAAGCTTGATCAGCCGCGCTGAGCTTACTCCAGGTCGCCTTGGACATTACCAGAATTTCGGGAATGATCAGGTGGTTGGTCTGGCTGTAGAACTTGGCTGGTGTGTTGTAGTGGTTAGCCGTGAAATAGCTTGGGGGGTTGTTTTCGGCGCCATCTATCACGCCAGTTTGAAGAGATGTGAAAACCTCGCCGTAAGACATAGCGATGCCATTGCCACCCATAGCATTCATAGTGTCAACGAACAAGGGGTTACCCATCATGCGAATCTTCAATCCATTTAAATCAGAAGGGCTACGGACGGGCTTTTTGGTGTAAAGGCTGCGTGACCCGCCATCCATCCAACCGAGCCCAATCAAGCGAGCCGGGCTACTACTCACCTTATCCAGTAGCTCCTGGCCGATGGGACCGTCGATCACCTGACGCATGTGGCCCACGTCGCGGAATACAAAGGGCATGTTAAACACGTTTACTTCAGGCACCACCGGGCCAATTACGCCAAGACTGATGCGGGCCATCTGAATCGCGCCTAATTGCACCTGCTCTACGGCCTCTTTTTCCTGCCCAAGCACGGCGCCTGGGAACATCTGCACCTTGATGCGACCTTTGGTCTGAGCATCGAGTTTATTGCCCATGCTCTCAACCGCCACCACAGTGGGGTACCCAGCGGGGTGCGTGTCATGTGACTTAAGAACAATATTTTGTGCTTGGACCAGGCCCGCCACGGCAAGGCAGATGGTGCCGATACTCAGTTGAAGAAGGCTGTTACGTTTTATCATGGTGAAAAATCCTTTTCGATCTGATAACAGGGTAGGAAGGGTGATAACAAATGCCGCCATCAAGGATCTGGTGAATTTACTACTCAAAATTTGCACCAAAGCGTCAGATGTCGTACAACTAGATTAACAGCTCCCACCCTCCTTCAGTACAAGTGTTTTCCCTGATGGTGGAAAATCAATCGCGATTCATAGCGCATAAAATAGACTAATTAAAAAATGCGAGCTGCCAAATCTGTTGATGTTAGAAACGGGGGATTCGCTCTCGGATTTAGTTGTCGTACAACTCGGGTGACATTTCTCAACAAAACCAATGAAAATTTTTTCGAAATTTTCAAAGACCATGATTTTTGAAAAACTACCGAAACCAAAACACGGACATACAGGGTGCTTGTTGCCCGCCGTCTAGGAGCCTTTTGATGCAAGACCTACCACTTAAAGGCATTCGGGTCATCGACTACAGCCATTTTCTTGCAGGCCCCTATGTGGGCAGGTGCCTTGCCGCCTTGGGTGCAGAGGTGATCAAGGTGGAGCGACCTGGCGGCGGCGACGCCGGCAGGCAGCACGCCCACGTCATTGACGACCAGCAAAGTGGCTATTTCTTGCAGCTGAATATGGGTAAGCAGGGTGTGAGCGTCAACATGAAAGACCCACGGGGCCAGGCATTCATGCAAAAGCTCTGTGACAGCGCCGATG
>CAZKJY010000380.1:0-2412 GCA_964553165.1 uncultured Enterobacteriaceae bacterium | reverse complement strand
TTCGACCATGACTTCGCCAGCCTTAGGTCCTTCCAGATCTACCTCACAGATTTCCAGGGGTGCTCCGGCTTTAAATGCAACAGCTGCGCGTGTTTTCATGATCGCTCCTTGTGTTAATCAGCTACTTACCCGTGATGGGAGACCTGATTTTACATGAATTGAGACAAGGTTCAGGATAAGCTGGGAATCTTTTAAAATAATGATTGCACAAAGCATCAAACAGGCATATATAGCGCATTTATTAAAGGGGCATCCGATTCAACCAGGAAGGCATGTACAAAACACTCATCATTGTCGATAAAGAAGAAAATTTCCTCCAGGACGAAAACCTGGAATTTATCAGTTTCGAAAGCTATTTGAGGGATTACCCGAAGCTGAATGAAGGCAAAACCAGGATCATCAATCTTTGCGATACGGAACAGCATCTCAGTAAAGGGTATTACTGTTCGCTGCTGGCAGAGGCCCGCCAGCATATTGTCCTCCCCAGCGTAAAAGTCATCAACGAACTCAGAGCCTTCAATCACGATGAAGGTCCTCTGATGCGTCTGAAGCAGGATATAGTCGAGCTGGTCAAGGAAGGCGAAACACTGGAAACACTGGTGTATTTTGGCTGGTCAGAAAAACCCGAGCTGCAGAAGCTGGCAAGAAAAATGTTCGCTGAATACTCGGCGCCCATTTTACTGCTCAGGCTGTCGAGAAAAACTGGCAACATCATTCTGGATATTGATGCCTATGCCTATTCAGCCTTGAAGACAAAGCAGAAGAAGGTTTTTTATGAGCGTATGCTTGTGTTCGTGCAGACTATCTGGCGTGTCGGTATCAGACGCAAGTCAGCCCGCTGGGATATGGCGATACTGATTAATCCGAATGAAAAGGTGCCCCCCAGCAACAAGGAGGCGATTGCCAGGTTTATCAAGGCAGCTTCCAAGCATGGTATATCCGCGGAAACGATCACGGCTGACCAGTTTCAGAGTATTGGTCAGTATGATGCCCTGTTTATCCGTGAGACGACGGCAATTGACCATCATACCTACCGGTTGGCCAACCGTGCTGAAAATCTTGGACTGGTGGTTATCGATGATCCGGTGTCAATTCTGCGCTGCTGCAACAAGGTTTACCTGCATGACGCCTTTTCCTACCAGAAGGTTCCCTCTCTGCGTACCCATTTTGTCAATGACAGCTCGGAAGAGACCCTGAATAATCTTGAAGAAGCCTTTACCTATCCGATGGTCCTGAAAATGCCTGAAGGGTCTTTTTCCAGTGGCGTCTTCAAGGTGGAAAACCGCAGCGAACTGATTGCCAAGCTCAATGAGCTTTTCAAAGTCAGTGCGCTGGCACTGGTGCAGGAATATCTTTATACCGAATTCGATTGGCGCATAGGCGTGCTCAATGGACGGGCGATTTATGCCTGCCGTTACCTGATGGCGCGCAATCACTGGCAGATCTATAACCACAGTAATAAAAAACATTTTACGGGTGGATTTGAGACCTTGCCCACCTTTGAAGTCCCCAAATCAGTCCTGGATGCTGCGGTGAAGGCCTGTAAATTTATCGGCAAGGGTCTGTACGGGGTGGATATCAAACAATCCGAGAATCATACCTATGTCATTGAGGTCAATGATAACCCGAGCATTGACCACAAGGTTGAGGATCTGTATCTGGGTGATGAGCTGTACATGCTGATCATGTCAGAGTTCCAGCACAGACTGGAATCCAGAGGACGCTGAGTTGGGTGCATTTCGTTATCTGCCAGCCAGCCTTAAGGATCTGGATGATCTGCTCGCGATTGAGAATCGCTGTTTCAAAAGTGATCGTATCAATCGCCGTCAGTTACGTTATCACCTGCGTCAGGGCAAGACACTGACCTTTGTGTGCAAATCGGGCGGAGCGACGGTGGGCTATCTGATGTGTTTCACGCCCGCCCTGCCCAGAGCCGCGCGAATCTATTCGCTGGCGGTATTGCCCGAGCATCGGGGTCAGGGTATTGCCAGTTCCCTGATCCGGACCTGTCTGAGAAAAATCAGACAACTCGGTTACCGTCAGTGTCGTCTTGAAGTGCGTGCCAGCGACAAAAAAACGCAGGCTCTCTATGCACGTCACGGGTTTCAGCAAATCGAAAAACTACCGGCCTATTATGAAGATGGCAGGGATGGAGTGAGGATGCTTGTTGATTTAATGACGCTGAGGTCCAGGTGATGGATTGGGCTGCTTTTTTTGATATATCGCCCTACCGCTGGCATGCCATTCTGACTGCCATTATCTGTGGCGGCATGATTGGTTTCGAGCGGCAGATACGCGGTAAGCCGGTGGGTATCCGAACTGCCTGTCTGATTACCCTCGGTACCTATTTGTTTATTACCACCTCCACCACACTGGATGTGAATGGGACTGATCCTACCCGTGTACTGGGTC
>CAZKJY010000379.1:0-2417 GCA_964553165.1 uncultured Enterobacteriaceae bacterium | reverse complement strand
GGAAGATTTCCTGGAGGTGGAAACGCCGTACAGCAATACCGCCGTCAAGCTGGGTATCGAAGTGATGAACGGCTGCCCTGTGTTTTTTCTTGCCCGCCATGGAGAGCAGCATCGCTTCCCGCCTCACCGGATAAATTATCGCGCTAATCTCTGTGCCTTACGGGATGCAGGGGTCAAAAAAATCATTGCCGTCAATACCGTGGGGGGCATTAGTCCTGACCTGCACCCTGGTGATTTACTGATACCCGATCAGTTGATCGATTATACCTGGGGACGGGAACATACCATCTTCGATGGTCTCAACACGCTGGGTGATCATGTCGATTTTACCTATCCCTTTACCCGTTCCATACGGGAAATACTGATTACCGAAGCGGAAAAACTGGCACTGCCATACACTGCACAGGGTTGTGTCGGCTGTACCCAGGGCCCCAGACTGGAAACGGCGGCAGAAATTCAGCGTCTGAAAAATGATGGCTGTGATGCTGTCGGTATGACGATGATGCCCGAGGCAGCCCTGGCAAGAGAGATGAAAATCGACTATGCCTCCATTTCCCTCGTGGTCAACAAGGCTGCAGGGCTGGATGGCGAATCAATCTCCATCGACAGCATCAAGGAAGTCTTCGCCAGTGGTCACAAGATCGTTCGTGAGTTGATCAAGGCCTGTCTGCCCACGCTACTCCAGTGAGAATTCAAACAGGGGAGGCAGTTCATAAGGCCTTACCTCAATCAGCATGCCGAAGGCAGGGTGATCCAAATAATGCAGCTGATTACTGATCATCTGACGAGTCTGCCGCATCGGATACACCCGTTCGATAACCAGTCCCATATCCGCTTCTGCTTCGTCTGATCCCAGCGGGGGGATGGGAACATTCCAGTCCAGCACGCTACTGATGTTGAAGGTATTTCGCCACAAATGGGCATCCACATCGACACGATTGATGTTGTAGCTGATGGTCAGGCTGCCTTCAAGTTCACTGTGTACGCCAAAACGGTCGCCACCTCGAATCTGAATGGCACTGGACTGCACCTTGTTGAGTACCGGCTGACGCCAGACCGCATGATAGAGCAGTCGATGATTGGCGCTTGAATTCAGATTGCGGTTATAGGTGCTGAATTCATGCTCTGCACTGCCAAGCGCAATGAAGGGATCACGGGCCTTGTCCACCAGTTGAAAATCTTCATTTGGCGCCCGGTATTCCGGTCCGATAAAAGGCTGGCTGTCTGGGCCTGTCTGCGGCCCGAGTCCCGAAAGCGTCTGTCCTGCTCCCGGGGCGGAGAAATCGATCGCATAGAATGCGCTTAAGGGAGTCAATTCCAGGATGTTTTCCGGGTAAGAGAGCTCAATATCTCCCGGAAAAAATAATTCCGGATTGGCTTCCCGGATGCCCTGATTGGTGAAGATGCTGACTTCAATTTCATACCAGCGGTTGCCGTCATAACTGAAGCCCTGCCCATGGGCTCCTGATCTGGCGAGCATCAGCAGGATCAACAGCACTGCCTGATAAAGAAGTGTTCGCATGATTTGGGTATTCAATCCGCCTGCAGTAATTGTAGTGTATTCAGGACAAAAGCCAGTCGTTCACCAGCCTCGGCCTTGTTATGACTGAATTTCAATTCATTGGCCCCGGCCATGCCAAATTTATCGGCTTGCTGCTGAACCAGGGTGATAATTGTCATCGGCTCGACACTGGTATCCTGCTTAAAATGCATTTTACCGACTTTTGCATTCGCTTCAATTTTAGAGATTCCCAGTGCTTCTGCCATCAGTTTCAGCTTGGTCACTTCAAACAGATTGACAAGCTGGGGCGGCAACAGACCAAACCTGTCAATCATCTCAACTTTCAGTTCACGCAGAGCTTCATCACTACGGGCGCTGGCGATACGTTTGTACATCAACAAACGCACGTGGACATCCGGCAGATAATCTTCAGGTATCAGCGCAGGGATACGAAGATTGATTTCAGTACTTTCCTGCAGCGGCCTATCCAGATTCAGCGTCTTGCCGGCTTTCATCATCCTGATGGTCTGCTCCAGCATCTCACTGTAAAGCGTGAAGCCGACTGTCTGGATATGACCACTCTGCTCATCCCCCAGCAGTTCACCGGCTCCACGTATTTCCAGATCGTGGCTGGCCAGGGTAAAACCTGCGCCCAGGGTATCGGCTGCCTGAATGGCTTCAAGCCGTTTAATGGCATCGGCGCTCATGCTTTTCGGATGAGGAGTCAGCATATAGGCATAAGCCTGGTGATGGGATCGACCGACACGGCCACGTAACTGATGTAGTTGCGCAAGGCCAAACTTGTCTGAGCGTTCTATAATAATCGTATTGGCATTGGGTATGTCGATGCCTGTCTCTATGATTGTCGAACAGACCAGCACGTTATAGTGCTTGTGGTAAAAATCAGACATGATTC
>CAZKJY010000378.1:0-2417 GCA_964553165.1 uncultured Enterobacteriaceae bacterium | reverse complement strand
GGATCTGCTCGATGCCTACAAGTCGCTGATCGAAGCCATCAAGCACGCGGGCATCCATACCTCAACTGAAATCAGTACCCGGTACATAGATGCGGAAAAGATTGAAAAGGAAGGCACGGATATCCTGGAAGGCGTTGATGCCATCGTTGTTCCGGGTGGCTTTGGCGAACGCGGCATTGAGGGCATGATTCTTACTGCGCAGTATGCCAGGGAGCATAATGTACCCTATCTGGGGATCTGTCTGGGCCTGCATATTGCGGTAATCGAATTTGCCAGACACGTGCTTGGTATGAAGGACGCGCACAGTACGGAATTCAAACGGCACTGTGAGGATCCGGTCATTGCGCTGATCACAGAATGGACCCGTGCGGATGGAGAGACCGAAAAAAGGGATGAGAACTCCGATCTGGGAGGCACCATGCGGCTGGGTGGACAGGAATGCCGCCTGCTGGAAGGCTCGATCGCCAGGGAATGTTACCAGAAAGAGGTGATTGTTGAACGCCACCGGCACCGCTATGAACTCAACAATAATTATGTTGAACGTCTGGAAGCCGGCGGCATGATCGTTTCAGGCAAATCCATGGATGAAAATCTGATGGAAGTCATTGAGCTGAAAGGTCATCCCTGGTTTCTGGCCTGCCAGTTTCATCCTGAGTTTACGTCGTCTCCCCGTGATGGTCATCCCTTGTTCAGCGGCTTCATCAAAGCAGCGGTTGATAAAAGCAAGATTTCCTGAGGGCAGGTAGATGCAGAAAGTACTGACACTCGGCGATATCGTTATTGGCAATGAGGCGCCGATGGTGCTTGTTGGTGGACTGAATGTTCTGGAGTCTGAACAGCTGGCTCTGGAAACCGCCGAAGTCTTCAAATCCTGTTGTGAAGACCTGCAGATTCCCTATATTTTCAAAGCGTCTTTTGACAAGGCCAACCGCTCCTCGAAGGATTCTTTCCGGGGACCGGGGTTGGACAAGGGACTGAAAATTCTGGATGCCGTCAAACAGAAATACAGCGTGCCCTTACTGACGGATGTACACGAACCTTATCAGGCCAAACCGGTCGCCGAGATTGTTGATATCATTCAATTGCCTGCCTTTTTGTCCCGGCAGACAGATCTGGTGGTGGCCATGGCTGAGACAGGTGCACTCATCAATATCAAGAAAGCCCAGTTTCTGGCACCGGCGGAAATGCAGCACATCATTAACAAATTCCTTGAAGCCGGCAATGATCAACTGATGCTGTGTGAACGCGGCAGCAGCTTTGGGTATAACAATCTGGTGGTGGACATGCTGGGCTTTCCAATCCTGAAACGTTTTGGCTATCCGGTCCTGTTCGATGTGACCCATGCCCTGCAAATGCCAGGAGCCAGGGCGGACAGCGCCGGTGGCCGTCGCCAGGATGTGACAACGCTGGCCAAGGCCGGTGTCAGCCAGAAAATTGCAGGGCTGTTTCTGGAAGCGCATCCTGATCCGGATAAGGCCCTGTGTGATGGCCCCTGTGCCTTGCCACTGAATAAACTGGCGCCTTTCTTAGCGCAGCTGAAGGAACTGGATACACTCGTCAAATCCCAGCAGGATATCGATACCGCCTGAGCTGGCCGAAACGGGCTGTTGTGTATGTGAGTGAATGTGCGTGAATATGAAGTGATCCGTAAAGAAAATCGTATAGGAAAGAATTAACGTGACAACAATCAAAGAGATTAAAGCAAGAGAAGTACTTGATTCACGGGGTAACCCGACCGTTCAGGCCGATGTCATCCTGGAAAGCGGTGAGTGCGGCAGTGCCTGTGCGCCATCAGGCGCATCCACCGGTTCTCGCGAAGCCCTGGAATTACGTGACAAGGATCCTGCCAGATATGGCGGCAAGGGCGTTCTCAAAGCAGTCCAGGCGGTCAGGCAGGATATCCGGCAGGCGCTACTGGGCAGGGATGTCCGCGAGCAACAGTTACTTGATCAGATCATGATTGATCTTGATGGCACAGACAATAAGGCGAAACTGGGGGCCAATGCCATTCTGGCGGTTTCGCTGGCAGCAGCCAAAGCGGCTGCTTTGGCAAAGCGGCAATGTCTCTACGCCTATATTGCTGATCTGGATGGGGGTAACAAGGCCTATACCATGCCGGTGCCGATGATGAACATTATTAATGGCGGCGAGCATGCGGACAATAATGTGGATATTCAGGAGTTCATGATACAGCCAGTAGGGGCCGGCACGTTTAGCGAAGCACTGCGTTACGGCGCAGAAGTGTTCCATGCCCTTAAATCCGTGCTGCATGCCAAAGGCCTGAGTACGGCAGTCGGCGATGAAGGCGGTTTTGCGCCGGATTTACCCTCCAATGCTGCAGCGATTGAAGCAATACTCACCGCCGTGGAGAAAGCCGGCTTTACTGCCGGAAAGGATATTACCCTGGCGCTGGACTG
>CAZKJY010000377.1:0-2428 GCA_964553165.1 uncultured Enterobacteriaceae bacterium | reverse complement strand
CATTAAGCATGCCCATGAAGTTTTCCAGTTCCGGCCCCATCAGGGGAGTTTCAATGTCCGGAGCCCCCTGCGGAAAACTGAAACCGCTTGCCCTGATGGCAATGCTGCGGGGGAAGGGGTTAAGAAAATCCATGTCTGACAGCTGCACCTGATCAATCACATAATTAAAGTCCGATGCATCGGTAACATTCAATCCGGTGATAGTGATCGTGCCGTCTACGCCGAAATCGGCAGATTCATACTGAATGGCTTTATAGGATCCGCTGGCTATGGCTCGCTCAATATAAATATCCAGCTGGTTCTCGGTCTCCAGATTGGCATAGAAATACAGGCCGGCTGCTGCGGCAATCAGAATGATCGGAACAATCACCAGGATTTTTTTCATGACTGGCTCCAGTGGAGTGAAGTGCGCAGAATGGCGTTTTTGTGCTTATAATGCAAGCAAGAGACATTAATTGTCTGCACATGTTCCAGGGTTTTTCGTATGGTCATTAAACTTGCCAGTATCGCCAGACGCTCGGATGCGGATTCACCGATGGAGGAAATTTTCAGTGGTGACATCAGTCTGGAAAACGGACTGGAAGGTGACAGCAAAGGCAGGCAGCAAAGTCGGCAGATTACTGTGCTGAGCAAGGAGTCATGGCTCAAAGCCTGTGATGAGCTGGGAGAAGACCTGCACTGGACAACCCGGCGTGCAAATTTACTGATTAAAGGTTTCGAGTTTCTGCCGACCGACGTTGGCAGGACCCTTCATATTGGCACCGTGATTCTGGAAATTACCCGAGAAACGGATCCATGCTGGAAGATGGACCGGGCCTGTGCAGGTCTGAAAGAAGCGCTGACGCCGTCATGGCGGGGTGGAGTCTGCTGTAAGGTCATCCAGCCAGGCACAGTCACTACCGGCGATACGGTGGAACTCGGCAAGTCCTTATTTTGAACGTGAAATGGCAGCCTGCGCGACAGCTACCATCCCTTCACGGTAACTTGAGGCTGGTACCACATCGAGACAGGCAAGTGCGGTTTTAATCCGCTGTTCGGCATTCTCACGGGTATAGTCCAGGGCCCCGGAATCCCGGACGAGGGTAATGATTGACTCGAGGTGTTCCAGGCCGCCATCCCGGATAGCCTCAGTGATTAGCGCTTTTTCACTGGCAGTGCCATGTTGCAGCACATAAATCAGCGGCAGGGTAGGTTTGCCTTCTGCCAGGTCATCCCCCACATTTTTACCCAGCTCCGCACTGTCACCACTGTAATCCAGGACATCGTCAATGAGCTGAAAAGCCATGCCGACTTCAAGCCCGAAATTGTGCATTTTCTGCTGCACACTCACATCTGCCGCGGCAAGAATGGCGGCAGACTGGCAGGCAGCTGCAAACAGAATGGCCGTCTTGTTGTGGATCACATTCAGATAATCGGTTTCACTGGCTGCCACGTTATGCTGATTCACCAGCTGCAGCACTTCACCTTCGGAGATTTTGTTGGTGGTTGTCGCCATCACCTCCATGATCCGCATATCCGCGATAGTCACCAGCAACTGGAATGCCCGTGAATAGATGAAATCGCCCACCAGCACACTGGACGGATTGCCCCAGCGGGTATTGGCAGTAGGCCTGCCCCGGCGCATTTCCGACATGTCCACCACGTCATCGTGCAGCAGGGTGGCCGTGTGCAGAAACTCAATGACCGTGGCCAGATTGATGTGCTGGTCGCCCTGATAAGAGAAAGCGCGTGCGCAAAGCAGCGCCAGCAGGGGGCGGATACGTTTGCCGCCCGCTTCGATCAAATAATGGCCAATGTTCTCAATCAGCGGGACTTCAGAGTGCAATTGCCGGATGACATTTTCATTCAGGGCATCAAAGTCATCCTGGAGATATTGCTGGAGTGTGGAAGCCATTTTTCCTGCCTTACTGTAGGGTCCGGAATTTACAATCTCGGGCAGACTATGTAGGGGGGGAGCGAAAGTCAAGATTCGGGGCTGTTGGGCCCCGGATTCGCCTGAAAAAAGGCCGCTGTGGCCTTGCGCAAGGCCGGCACTTCCCTTACAATTGCCGCCCCTGTGAAACCAGGGTTTAAACCTGAAGAAAAATCCGGAGTTAGTGGCATGTATGCGGTTATAGAAAGTGGTGGCAAACAGCATCGCGTAGAAGAAGGCGAAGTTTTGCGTCTCGAGAAACTGGAGGCCAGCACGGGTGACAGTATCAATTTTGATAAAGTCCTGATGATTGGCGAAGGTGCTGATGTGAAAATCGGCAAGCCTTACGTTGAAGGCAATGTGACTGCTGAAGTGCTGACTCATGGCCGTGGCGACAAAGTCACCATCGTCAAATTCAAGCGCCGTAAGCACCATCTGAAACGCCAGGGGCATCGTCAATGGTACACGGAAGTCAAAATTACCGCGATCAGCGAGGGCAAAGCCAAGCCTGCAGCC
>CAZKJY010000376.1:0-2435 GCA_964553165.1 uncultured Enterobacteriaceae bacterium | reverse complement strand
CATGAAACTTATTATCATCAGCGGACGCTCAGGTTCCGGTAAAAGTACCTGTCTTCACGTGCTGGAAGACCTGGGTTATTACTGTGTGGATAATATGCCGGGCAGTCTGCTCACCGCACTGGCACAACGTATTTCAGCGGAGAGCAATGAAAGACTCACCCAGGTAGCCGTGAGTATTGATGCCCGTAACCTGTCCAGCGACCTGTCCAAGTTTCAGCAGATTTTTGACCAGCTGGATGCCAGTGATATTGATGTCCAGATTATTTTCCTTGATGCGGACAACAACACCCTCCTAAAACGATTCAGTGAAACCCGGCGCAAACATCCGTTGAGCAATGCCCAGCTTGGTCTGCTGGAAGCCATCAAGCTGGAAAAGGAACTGTTACTGCCCATTGCCGATCTCGCCAGCCTGACCATTGATACCAGCAGCCTGACCCTCCATGACCTGCGCGATATCGTGCGTGACCGGGTCGCCGGGCATAAAAGCGGTAAACTGGCACTTCAGTTCCAGTCTTTCGGTTTCAAGCATGGCATCCCGATAGATGCTGACATGGTCTTCGATGTACGCTGCCTGCCAAACCCCTACTGGGTCAGCACGCTGAGGGGACTCACTGGGCTCAATCAGGAAGTGATTGACTATCTGGAATCCCACCCCGAAGTGATAAAAATGTACAGGGATATCAAGGACTTCCTTGAATCCTGGATTCCCAGCTTCGTGCAAAGCAATCGCAGTTACATCACCGTTGCTCTGGGTTGTACCGGGGGGCAGCATCGCTCAGTCTTTCTGAGTGAAAAACTTAAGAAGCATTTCTCACAAACAATTAGTAATATTCAGGTTCGACACAGAGAACTGAGTAATTTTTAGGGAAGCTCTGGGTAAGCCCATGATTGAAGATAAAATAACAATAAACAATAGAGCCGGTCTGCACGCCCGTGCAGCAGCCAAGCTGGTGGAAGCCATCAGCAATTATGACTGCATGATTGAAATCGGCACCCGCGAAAAGATGGTCGACGGCAAAAGTATTCTGTCTATCATGTTGCTGGCCGCCTCTCCGGGGACTGTTCTGGATATCAAAGTGGATGGTAACGATGAACTGGAAGCGCTCTCCGCCATCACCGCCCTGGTTGCCAACAATTTTGACGAAGAGTAGTCAATCTACCTTTCGCCCCAGTACCCGTAAAATTACTGCAAAAAACCCCAGCGCCAGAAGCACGGCATAGCCCAGTGGCAGACCTGTTACAGCTGGCAGATAACCGAGCAGGATAGCGGTCAGAGCCACCAGTGACGCGTAGGGAAATTGTGTTCTGACATGATGAAGATGATCACAGGATGTGGCAATGGAACTCATGATGGTCGTGTCTGAAATTGGCGAGCAATGGTCGCCGAAAATGGCCCCATCCAGAACCGCCGCCAGGCTCATCATGGTAATCAGTCCGTAAGTCCCCCCATCCAGCTGAAAGGCAAGCTGGGAGGTAATCGGAATAAATATCGCCATCGTTCCCCAGGATGTGCCGGTAGCCAGTGCAGCAGCGGCGCTCAGCACAAACACGATGATCGGATAGGCAAAGGCCGGTATGCTGTCACCGGCAATAGCAACCAGAAATTGTCCCGTCTGGATCTGCTCACATACCCCGCCAAGTGCCCAGGCCAGAATCAGAATCATCCAGGGGTACAGCGCGGACCTGACTCCTTTTTTAATCGCCCCGACACTGCGTCTGTAAGGCAAACCTGCAAAGAACCGGGTACAGAATACAGCTGTCAGCAGAGAAAAGGCCCCGGCAATATTCAGCACCTGAACATTATTCTCCGAAGCAGAAAGCACCGCCCGCCAGGCGCTGAAACTGAACAGGTTTAGCGGAGATACTGATAGATAGGCAAGCCCGCCGCCGTCCACCCACAAACCAGCAAAAAGCAAGACAAACAGGACACCAAAGGGCAGCAGGGCACTGGCAACCCGGATCCTGGCCTGAGTGTCCGCCCTGACTTCATCCTCCAGTCGACCCGGTATCTGCGCGTTGTCGTCAATCACCGCACCTTTCCTGCTGCGTCGTTCGGCAGCAAGCATGCTGCCGAATTCCCGACCGGACCAGACATTGATGAGGATAAACACAATCATGAAGATACAGTAAAAGCGAAATCCCAGGGCATCCAGAAACATAGAGTAGGCATCACGGTTAAAGCCCAGGCTAGTACTGACCTCGGCAAAAATCCCCACTTCATATCCAATCCAGGTGGACATCAGAGCAATGCCGGCAATCGGGGCACTGGTGGCATCAACCAGAAAGGCAAGCTTTTCCCTGCTTACCAGCATGGAATCACTGACCGGTCGCATGGAAGAACCAACAATCATCACATTGGCATAATCATCAATAAAAACCAGAAAGCCCATCAGGGTGGTGACAAACTGTGTTGAACGCGGACCCTGGGCAAATTT
>CAZKJY010000375.1:0-2443 GCA_964553165.1 uncultured Enterobacteriaceae bacterium | reverse complement strand
CCATATCGCTGAAATCCGAAATCAGGTAAATCGTTGAGCCCGGTCGGGCGATGCGATAGATATTCTGCAGGGCTTCACGCAGCCGGTTGCTGCCCTGTGATGCCTGGGGTTTGTGCTGTAGCAGCAGTGCCTGATTGTAGTCGGCCAGGACACTCAAAAAGCGCAGGGCAGAGCGCTTGCCCCGGCGGGGTTTGATCATTTCGCTTTTGCTGTCCGAAAACACCACGCCACCGACACGATCGCCGTTATCAACCGTAATCCAGCAAAGAATCGCAGCAGTTTCAGCGGCCACCACCGATTTGAAAGAGACCTGGGAGCCAAAATACATGTGATGACTCTGGTCAACGCCCAGAATCACCGGTCGCTCGCGCTCTTCACGGAAGATTTTGGTAAAGGGCCGACCCGTTCGAGCAGTGACACGCCAGTCAATACTGCGGATATCATCGCCGGGTTGGTAGGCTCGATGCTCTTCGAAATCGACACCACGGCCCTTGGTCTTGGAAACATGCGAACCGGCCATGCCGAGACGCGAGCGGGACTGATAATCCAGTTCCAGCGCCTTGGCCACATGCCGCTGATCGAGTAATTGCTGCAAGCCAATGCTGGCACCGCGGCAACGGAACTTGTCCTGCTCGATATTTAACTGGCGCTTTCTGGACATGGATTAGGCTGACGGAACCAGCGTCAGAATTTCATCCAGCACGCGGTCGGCATCAACGCCAGCCGCTTCGGCTTCAAAGCTCAGCAGTACCCGGTGCCGGAGCACATCATGGAATATTTCATGGACGTCTTCCGGGCTGACAAAATCCTTGTCCTTTAACCAGGCATGCGCTCTTGAGCACAGATCCAGCGCGATGGTACCGCGTGGGCTGGCGCCAAAATCAATCCATTTGGCGAGTTCTTCGGAATAGGGGGCCGGGTTTCGGGTGGCCATGACCAGTTGCAGAATATATTCCTCAACCGCTTCGGCCATGTGCAGATTCAATACTTCCTGACGGGCGGCAAAGAGGACACTCTGGGAAACCACTTCCGGCGGTTTCGGAATCTGGTGTTTGGCTTCATTGCGGACCAGATGCAGGATTTTGCGCTCGGATTCCGTGTCCGGGTACCCCACAGTCACATGCATCAGAAAACGGTCAAGCTGGGCTTCGGGCAGCGGATAGGTGCCTTCCTGCTCAATCGGGTTCTGGGTCGCCATCACCAGGAACAGTTCCGGTAAATGGAACGTCTGGCGGCCGACACTGACCTGATGTTCAGCCATGGCTTCCAGCAGCGCAGACTGTACTTTGGCCGGCGCACGGTTGATCTCATCGGCCAGGACCAGATTATGGAAAATGGGTCCCTGCTGAAAGGTAAAACTGCCGTCTTCGGGACGGAAAATTTCGGTGCCCGTAATGTCGCTGGGCAACAGGTCAGGCGTGAACTGGATACGGTGATAGTCGCCTTCGATGCCTTCCGAGAGCGTTTTGATCGCCTTGGTTTTTGCCAGGCCGGGAGCCCCTTCCACCAGCAGATGGCCATCGGCCAGCAGTGCAATCAACAGACGGTCAAGTAATTTTTCCTGGCCAATAATTTGATGGGAGAGCCATTCTTTCAGGGCTCCGATCATTTGTTTTTGGGGCATAATTTGATCTCTTGCTTTGTAAACTGTTATTGATTTTATAGCAGACTCTAAAAATCAGAGCGCGTATGATACTGTAATTGGTGCAAAAAGACCCGATTCTATATTGATGCGGCGTTATTGCAAAACTTGCTTGAGCATCAGGCATTCAAACACTATATTGTGACGCAAATGTGGAGTTGGCCCAATTTGTACACACTGTTTCGGCGTATTCTTTTCCTGTTTCCTGCGGAGTTTTCCCACAGCATTGCCCTGAAAGGGCTCAGTCTGCTCCATCGATGTGGCCTTGACCGAATGCTTGTTACCGACAGGCCCACACCGGGCTTCGATCTGCTGGGTCTGCATTTCAGTAATCGTGTCGGGCTTGCTGCCGGACTGGATAAAAATGGCGACTATATTGATGCGCTGGGCGCGCTCGGTTTTGGTTTCATTGAAGTCGGTACGGTAACGCCGAAAGCCCAGTCAGGCAACCCGAAACCACGCCTGTTCCGCCTGGTCCCTGAGCAGGCCATCATCAACCGGATGGGGTTCAACAACAAGGGGGTGGCACATCTGGTCAAACGACTTCAGAAAAGACGCTACCAGGGGATTGTCGGGGTCAACATCGGCAAAAATCTGAGTACGCCGGTCGAAAAAGCGCAGGATGACTATCTTTACTGTCTGCGCGAGGTCTATCCCTATGCAGACTACATTGTGGTCAACCTGTCTTCCCCCAACACCCCTGGTCTGCGCCGTCTGCAGTTCGGAGAACAGCTTGATAACCTGCTGGCCAGCATGAAAGCCGAGCAGGCCGTTCTGGCTGAGCAGTATCAGCGTCAGGTG
>CAZKJY010000374.1:0-2448 GCA_964553165.1 uncultured Enterobacteriaceae bacterium | reverse complement strand
TCGCTGGTACGGGAATCGGATCTGGCAATCATGACCCTTGCCGGCAAGGAAATCGGCGTTGCTTCAACCAAAGCCTTTACCACCCAGTTGTGTATCCTGGCCCTGCTGCCGATAGTGCTGGCACGACATAAAGGGCTGACTGAATATGATGAGGCGACACTGGTAAATGAATTGCATCATCTGCCGGACATCATCGCAGAAGCCCTGCAACTGGAGCAGAAAATTGCCCATATATCCAAGGATTTTGCGGAAAAGCATCATGCCCTGTTCCTGGGCCGGGGGGTTCAGTACCCGGTTGCCAAAGAAGGGGCGCTGAAACTGAAGGAAATCTCCTATATCCATGCTGAAGCCTATCCGGCAGGCGAATTGAAGCACGGCCCACTCGCGCTCGTTGACGACCAGATGCCGGTCATCGCCGTGGCGCCTAATGATGAACTGCTGGAAAAGCTTAAGTCCAATTTACAGGAGGTTCGGGCTCGCGGCGGCCGGCTTTATGTCTTTGCAGACAAGGAAGCAGGCTTTGATGATGATGAAGCTGTCACCGTTATAAATATGCCTCACAGCAGTGAATTTTTGGATCCCATCATTTACACCATCCCTCTGCAGCTGCTGTCTTACTATGTCGCTATCATTAAGGGTACGGATGTGGATCAGCCACGAAACCTGGCAAAATCCGTTACGGTTGAATAATGGTTTTCAGGCGCCCGGCAGTATGGATCAGTTCATTACTGGGAGTACTGGTTCTCGGGCTGCTGGCCGGTTTATTTTATGTCTCCTACCAGCAGGCAATTGAACTCGTTTATAGCGCGCCGGAAGATCGCGCCATACTGGATACAAGCCCGGCGGATTTTGGCCTTGCCTATGAAGATGTGCTGGTACGATCGGCTGACGGATATTCACTTTTTGGCTGGTACATCCCATCACAAAATGGGGCCGCCGTTATGCTTCAACACGGTTATAAGTCAAACCGAAGCGAAATGCTGGAAGAGGCAGCGATGCTTGCCAGGCATGGCTATGGCGTGCTGCTGAGCTCGGTCAGGGCACACGACCTCAATGCCGGAGAGCTGATAGCGTTTGGTTTGAATGAAATGCCAGATTTTGATGCTTGGTTCAATTATCTTCAACAGCGGGAAGATATTGATCCTGACCGGTTGGGACTCCTTGGCAATTCGCTGGGGGGAACCATGGCCATACAGTATGCGGCAGATCATCAGGTTGTCAGCGCGCTGCTTGTTCACAGTGCCTTTTCTTCCATGAGTGACACGATTGATACCAGCATCCGATATTATACTGGTTTGCCGGCATTTCCTTTCGCGAGCCTGATTCGCTTCTGGGCAGAACGTGAGGTAGGCGGAAGTATAGAAAACATCAACGCTGTCAACAGGATATCCCGCATTAGTCCGCGCCCTGTTCTTCTGTTGCACAGCACCACCGACGTAGTCATATCACCCCAAAGTGGCGAATTATTATTTGCCGCGGCAGGGGAGCCAAAAGAGCTCTGGCAAGTGGCCGGGATTGAACATGCGAGTTTCGATACGCAACAGCCCGATGCTTTCGAGCAAAGAATGCTCAGTTTCTTTGATCGATACCTGCTGGGCCAGAACTAGATAGGCTAACCTTTCTTATTTTTTCCTGTCCGCAGGGAGCGTAGACTTTTGCTGAGCAGCTTAAGGTGTTCCTTGAGTTCAGCATTGCGGTGCTGGGCAACGCCCATGGCCAGAACATCAATGACAACCAGATGTGCAATCCGCGATGATACCGGCGCAAACTCCAGATGATTCTCTTCCATGTTGATATGGATGGGCAGATCACAGAGTTCATCAAGCGGGGTATCTTCTGGCACCAGACCTATCACGGTAGCGCCAGCTTCTCTTGCCAGTTTTACGCTCTGAATCAAGGCTTTGGTACGGCCTGTCTGGGAGATGGCAACGACAACATCGGTCTTTTTCAGTGAAATGGCTGACATGTGCTGAATGTGGGGGTCTGTATAGGCGGCAGCACTTACCTGCAGTCGAAAAAATTTGTGCTGGGCATCAATGGCCACGGAACCAGAGGCACCGAAACCGTAAAACTCAACACGCCCGGCAGACAGCAGAGCTTTAATGGCCTTTTCAAGGGCGCGTGTATCAATTTCATCACGGACACTGATGAGAGAACCGATAGTGGTATCAAATACTTCTTCAGTATCTTTTACTTTTGCAGTATAATCTACAAGAATTAATGAACCTTTATTGAAAGTCAATGTGATCGGTCTCGAATTTCCTTATATTAAGTTAACAGGATTTAGAGAGCTTTTAATTTTTCTTCAGCAGTTTTTAGTCCAGCTTGGACATCAGTATCATAACCCATCATTGCTAATGTTGAACCAATTCCTGAAATAGTTCTCATTACATGATAACCATTTACTTCACCCATGCAACCAACTCTGAAAACTTTACCTTTTAGATT
>CAZKJY010000373.1:0-2451 GCA_964553165.1 uncultured Enterobacteriaceae bacterium | reverse complement strand
TGGCTGCAGAATTGAAAACCCGCATCGATAACGGTGAGAGTTTTGCAGATCTTGCCGCGGAATATTCCGATGACACCGGTTCGGCCCAGTTTGGGGGAGACGTCGGTTACACCACGGGAGAAACCTTTGTCGAGCCTTTTGAAAATGCTTTGTCTCAGCTGAGCTTGAATGAAGTCTCTGGCCCGGTTCGTACCCAGTTTGGCATCCACCTGATTAAACTGACAGACATTACTGAAAGTGATATTCCTACTCTTGAGGAAAGCCGCGAGCGTATAGAACGTGAACTGCAGGAACAGTCAGTCGCGGATATCTATCTGTCGCGTGCCGAGGAAATGGGAAATCTGGCATTTGAATCTCTCGATCTCGAGCAGCCAGCAGAAGCCCTCGGCCTGACAATTCAGAACAGTGAGCTTTTTGACCGCTCAGGGGGCGTGGGAGTGACTGCCAACCCGAATGTGATCAATGCCGCGTTCGGTCCTGAAGTCCTTGAAGGCCTCAACAGCGAAATCATCACCCTGGATGATTCCCGCAGTGCCATTATCCATTTGCAGGAATACCGCGAAGCTGAAATACGACCACTGGCTGAAGTCAGCGGGGAAATTGAAGCGCTCTTGCGTCGTGAGAAAGCCGAAACCCAGACAGCCTCCCTGGGAGAAACGTTTCTCAACAGCCTGAGAAACGGCCAAAACATTACCAACCTGCTGTCTGTGCAGGGCCTGGAGTGGCAGAACGGCCAAAACCTGACCCGAAATAACAGTGGTATGGAGCAGGAAATTATTCAGATGATCTTCGCCATGCCCAAACCCGCAGAGGGGGAAACTGTCGTAGACGGTCAGCAGTTACGCAACGGCGATTACATCCTGGTCGAATTGCAGGAGGTCATTCCTGGCACTGTTGAAGAGCTGACTGAAGGGGAAAGGCTAGCCATGGAAACCTATATTCAGCAGCAGGAAGCCGTTGCCGATTTCAATGCCGTTCTGGCCAATATTCAGGCCGGCGCTGATATCGACCGATGAACTTAGCAAATACTATGGTTACTGCTTAAATCCTTTACAATTTCATTGTATTCTTTAATAAACCCTGAGATATTCAGGGTTTATCGTATATAGCACCTGTAAAACCAGAAGAGTTTAACCATGATGAAAATGTCCTTTCTTCCTTCAATCATAGCCATGCTTTTGCTTCTGAGTGCCTGTGGAGGAGGGGAAAATCTTTCCCAGGTTGATGCCGGGAATCAGTCAGGGATTCTTCATTTTGGCAATGGCACCGAACCCCAGGGGCTGGACCCCCATATTGTCACCGGGGTCCCTGAACATCATATTATTACTGCCTTGTTTGAGGGACTGGTTTCCAAGGATCCCTATACGCTGGAGCCGGTTCCAGGCGTTGCAGAAAGCTGGGATATCAGTGAAGACGGTCGCACCTATACTTTCCACCTGCGTGAAGATGCCCGCTGGAGCAATGGTGACCCGGTGACTGCAGAGGATTTTCGCTGGTCCTGGCAACGGGTGCTTTCTCCAGAACTCGGTAGCCAGTACAACTACATGCTTTATCCGGTGCTCAATGCAGAGGCCTATGCCAATGGTGAAATCACGGATTTCAATCAGGTCGGCGCCAAAGCCCCGGACCCACACACATTTGTCGTGGAACTTGAAAACCCAACCCCTTATCTGCTTCAGTTGCTTGATCATTACAGTACCTTCCCGGTACATCCGCCCACAATTCTGGCTCATGGCGCCATGACAGACCGGATTTCCCAGTGGACCCGTGTCAATAACATGGTCAGTAATGGTCCGTTTACGCTTTCCGAATGGGCAATCAATTCCCGGATCAGCGTTGAAAAATCGACCACATACTGGGACGCGGAAGAGGTCAAGCTGAACGCCATCGTGTTTTACCCAACTGAAAATACCACCACTGAAGAGCGCATGTTCCGGGATGAGGAAATTCACTTCACCAATGTCATCCCAATGGACAAAATCAGCACCTACCAGAATGCGGCACCTGATCTCCTGCAACTCGCTCCCTATCTGGGAACCTATTACTACCTGATCAATACGGAAAGAGCGCCTTTTGATGACCTGCGTGTCCGCCAGGCACTGGCAATGTCTGTGGACCGTGACCTGCTGACAGAAACTGTCATGCGCGGAACCGTCACGCCGGCCTACGCTCTGACGCCTCCCGGCACCCTGGGCTATCATCCGCCGAAGACCTTCGACTATGATCCAGAAATGGCTCGGCAACTGTTAGCCGAGGCAGGATTCCCGAACGGAGAAGGGTTCCCAACGTTTGAAATACTCTATAACACGCTGGATGAGCATCGTCGGATTGCTGTAGCCATTCAGGAAATGTGGCGCCAGAATCTGGGCATCAACGTTGAACTCCTGAATCAGGAATGGCGTGTCTATCTGGACTCACAGGACAACATGAACTATGACGTCAGCCGGCGTG
>CAZKJY010000372.1:0-2459 GCA_964553165.1 uncultured Enterobacteriaceae bacterium | reverse complement strand
GGGCAGTTTTTCAATTCCAGGAAAACACAGTTCATGTGTGCCCATCATCTGGGAATTGAAAAACTGAACATCCTGCCTGGGCAGTTTTTCAATTCCAGGAAAACACAGTTCATGTGTGCCCATCATCTGGGAATTGAAAAACTGAACATCCTGCCTGGGCAGTTTTTCAATTCCAGGAAAACACAGTTCATGTGTGCCCATCATCTGGGAAAATTTAACTTTGATGACGGTGAGTGTACTGATGGCCCGCCTTTCGGTACCTGTCTGGACAGCATTCCAATCGATATAAAGGATGGCACCGCTTACGTGGCAGACTTTGAAAAGTAGTATAATTTTGCCCATATCCGATAGAGACGAACATGATTAAACATATCGTTTGCTGGCGTGTTGATGATCCTGCCTTGAGTCAGCAGTACTGTGAGGGTGCTGCAGCACTGCTTCAGCGTATGCGTGAAGAAATTTCAGGTCTGCTCACGCTAGAACTGGCAGTGGATCAGAGTCGTACCGACATGTCGGCTGATCTCGTGCTTTATTCCGAATTCGAAAGCTGGGAAGCACTGGCCCATTATGATCAGCATCCCCTGCACCAGCAATTCAAGGATTATCTAGGACCACACCGTACTGAAAGACGGGTGGCAGATTACGAAGTCTAAGGAGACATCATGACTGAAGCATATATTTGTGACGCGGTAAGAACCCCATTCGGACGCTATGGCGGCACCCTAAGCAGTATCCGCGCGGATGATCTTGGCGCCCTGCCTATCAAGGCACTGGTAGAAAGAAATGCCGGTGTTGACTGGCAGGCTGTTGATGATGTGATCTATGGCTGTGCCAATCAGTCAGGTGAAGACAATCGCAATGTCGGTCGTATGTCATTGCTGCTTGCCGGTTTGCCTGTGGAAGTGACCGGCACCACCATTAACCGCCTCTGCGGTTCCAGTCTTGATGCAGTTGCCATGGCCGCCAGATCCATCAAGGTCGGCGAGGCACAGATTATTATTGCCGGCGGTGTAGAATCCATGACACGTGCACCCTTTGTGATGGGTAAAGCCTCTTCTGCCTTTGGTAGGGATCAGAAAATTGAAGATACCACCATGGGCTGGCGTTTCATCAATCCGGCGCTGAAAGCCCTGCACGGGGTCGATACCATGCCAGAAACGGCTGAGAATGTGGCTGCACAGTTTTCAGTCAACCGTGAAGACCAGGATGCCTTTGCAGCCCGCAGTCAGGAACGTACCGCAGCGGCACAGAATGCCGGTCGGCTGGCAGAAGAAATCATCCCCGTCAGCATTCCCCAGCGTAAGGGGGATCCGATTATTTTTGATACCGATGAACATCCCCGTGCCGATACGACGCTGGAAGTACTGACCAGATTACGCCCCGTGGTTAAAGAAGGTGGCACGGTGACAGCTGGGAATGCCTCCGGCATCAATGATGGCGCTGCCGCCATGATCATCGCCTCAGAAGCAGCTGTCAAAAAATACGGATTGACTCCGCGCGCAAGAATCGTGGCTTCGACGACAGCCGGTGTGGCTCCCGCCATCATGGGCTTTGCCCCGGCACCAGCAACCAGGAAACTACTGGCCATGACGGGCCTCACTCTGGATCAGATGGATGTCATCGAACTCAATGAGGCCTTTGCAGCCCAGGCTCTCGCGGTAACCCGTGATCTGGGCCTGCCGGATGACGCTCCCCAGGTTAATCCTAATGGTGGCGCTATCTCTCTGGGACACCCGCTGGGAGCCAGTGGGGCACGTCTGGTGATCGCTGCGGTGAATGAACTGCATCGCTCCAAGGGCAAGTATGGCCTCTGTACGATGTGTATCGGTGTCGGTCAGGGCATTGCATCTATCATCGAACGCGTCTAGACTGGGAAGCAGCTGGGATACAAACCAGTCAAAACAAACAGGGGAGCAGGATGCTCCCTTTTTTTTGCCCATAAAAAAAGCCCCAGTAAATGGGGCTTTTTTTAGAGCCTTGTCAGTGTCCCGCTATATTACAGGCCACAGGGACGCGGGTCCCAGCCACCAGGAGCATCTTCACGTTTGAAGTGTGAACTGGTGACAAAGTCGGTTCGCAGATAGGTTGGATCATGCACGATAACGGTCGCTACCAGCCAGTCCTGACCCGTCGGATCGGTGAAAACATCATAGTATTCAGTCAGGGTGGCATTTTCACTGACAGGTGCACCGTTGGAACGCAGCCAGGCAGCTGTCAGGTGACTGGTTTTAACTTCCAGTGAGCCGTAACGACCTTCACGATCGCGAGCAGGCGCTGCATCATAAGCCCAGCTTGCTACAGAGTAACCCTGCAGACTGCGCGGGGTATTTGCAGGTGCCATTTCTTCGTTGAAATTAAAACGACGGGTCTGCTGGCCATAATCGGTTTCAATGGTCAGAACATCATCGCCTTCCCAGTTCACTCGAATACGCAGTGGTTGGCGCATCACACCAGCCGCA
>CAZKJY010000371.1:0-2462 GCA_964553165.1 uncultured Enterobacteriaceae bacterium | reverse complement strand
TGATGGGCGCAGGCGGCAATATCACGCTACAAATTAGAAATGAAGGGACTGAAGATGGTGTATTGCTTGTCGATTCCGGCAGTACCGAATCCAGTGAAGCTGTATTGTCCGCAATCAAACAAATTACAAGTGCCCCCATTCGAACGATAATCAATACCTCTGATGACGCTCAGCACACGGGCGGCAATATCCTCGTGGGCCAAAATGGCAGCAAACTGGTGACGAACACGGCGGACACTGACAATGGCGAAGAACCGGGGGCAGCCATCATTGCACGTGAAGAGGTGATGATTCGCATGCTGGTGGCTGGTATCGAGGACTGTGGCTGGCCCAACAGAACCTATGCGGCCTACCCAAGACTAACCATATTCTTCAATGGTGAGGGAATCCGAATCATGCATATGCAAAACGCCGTCACAGATGGCGATTCTCTCGTCCATTTCCGTGGCTCGGATGTGGTCAGCACTGGTGACATTTTCAATACTGATCGCTACCCGCCCATTGATCTGGACCGTGGAGGCTCGATCAATGGCGTAGTAGCGGCACTCAATGAATTGCTTGAAATTACCATACCTGCACTGAAAAATGAGGGAGGTACTTATGTTATTCCCGGTCATGGCAGGGTCGCAGATGAAGCCGATGTCTCAGAATACCGCGATATGGCAACAATTGTCCGTGACCGTATCCAGACCTATGTAGATAGGGGCATGAGCCTTGAGGAGGTGCAGGCTCTGCGTCCGACGCTTGAATACGATGGCCGCTATGATCGTGGCCTGAACCCCGAAACCTTTGTTGAAATTGTTTATCAGAGCCTCAGTCAGACAGGAGGTTCACAATGAAAACTCTGCTTTCATCTTCTATGCGTTTATTCAGTGCCTGCGTTTTTGTTTCTTCATCCTCCATGTTATTTGCTCAGCTACCACAGGATGAGCCTGATTTAAGAACTGCCAGAGAAATGGCACCGGTAAACCTTACCGGCACCTGGGTATCCGTTATTAGTGAGGACTGGCGTTATAGAATGGTGACACCACCAGCCGGAGAGTTGCATGGTCTTCCCTTGAACCAGTTGGCTGAGGATGTCATGAATGCCTGGAATCCCGATGCTGATGAAACTGCTGGCCTGGCATGCAAGGGTTATGCAGCGCCGAATCTGATGAGCCTGCCGGGACGCGCCCGGATTAGCTGGGAGAATGATGAAACCCTGAAAATTGAATACGATTACGGTGAACAGACACGCTTGCTGCATTTTGATGGGTCACCCCCAGCCGACGCTGAAAGAAGCTGGCAGGGTTATTCCCTTGCCCAATGGATAAGGCAAACGACTCTCGCAAGGGGTATTGGTTTCTTCGGCGTAGGTGGCGGTCTGGGAGACTTGCTGGGCCCGCTGGAAATTACCACAACCAATCTTCGCGAAGGTTATCTGAGAAAAAATGGCGTTCCCTTCAGCGAGGATGCTGTCCTGAAGGAATATATTGTCTGGCGCAGGGATACCGTCACAGGCGCTGAGTGGTTTTCCCTGATCAGCACCGTTGAGGATCCAACCTATCTCAGAGGTCTTTACATCAGAAGCTCTGAATTCAGAAAAGAGACTGACGATTCCATGTGGTCGCCACGACCCTGTAGCGTGAGGTGAGAATAATCATGATAACAAAAATAAAAAATCTTGCTGTCGCATCACTTGCACTGTACGCAATGATGACGGGCAGCATGCTTAACGCTCAGTCCGGAACAGCCGGCGGGGCCTACGAGGCCGATTTGCAGGGTTACTGGTACAACCCCCTGTATGAAGACAACCGTGACCGGGGTGAAGGCCCCTATATTGGCGATTACCTGGGTTTGCCCCTGAACGAGCCTGCCATCCAGGCTGCTGAAGCCTGGGACCCAACCATCCTGTCCCTTGAGGAACGTCAGTGTAATGATTATTCCGCCGATTACGCCGCCCACAGTATTGGAAGTCAGGCTATCTGGAAAGAAGTTGATCCGTTCACCAATGAAACGATTGCCTGGCGTTTACGCCTTTCCTGGATGGGAGGACAACGCACCATCTGGATGGATGGACGGCCACATCCACCTGAAGGGGCTCCGCACACATGGCTCGGATTTTCCACCGGCGAATGGGTAGGCCCTACGCTGGTGGTCACCACGACACACCTTAAAAATACCTGGTTGCGGCGTAATGGCGTTCCCCGTAGTGACAAGGCTTATGTCGTTCAGTATTTCACCCGGCTTGGTAACCTGCTGACCATTGTTGATCATATCTATGATCCTGTTTACCTGACCGAACCTTTGGTGCGCAGCAGTGATTATATTCTGGATCCTGCCGGAAAGATGGCAACTTTTATCTGTGAAACAGTTGAAGAAGCACCACGTGATCTGGGTGTAGTTCCACACTATCTACCGGGTGAAAACACAAGTCTGAGCGAATTCTTCGAAACTTTTGATGTCCCGATGGGGATCATGCA
>CAZKJY010000370.1:0-2468 GCA_964553165.1 uncultured Enterobacteriaceae bacterium | reverse complement strand
TTTGGGCTGATGGGGGCCCAAATCCAGGGAGACAAAATAGCATGCACCCGCCGGTGTGCCAAGCGCCTGTCGCCATACGGTTCCTCGCGCTATCCCTGGATGGAAGCAGAATAATATTCAATCTGATGCACTGCCAACTAAGCTTTTAAGTTGAATGATTTTCAATCTGACACAGTAGCCAAGGTTCACAATGATGGACAAAGCCGCTTACTTTGTTAATGATCAGTGCTGTATCACAGAAGAAAGCAAGCTGGTTTACGTCGCAAAGCGCTTATATACTTTCTGGACTCCACCCTCGAAATACTGCTTGTAACTATAATAAGAAAAGGTCGTGTGATGAAAAGCTCAAAATCTGTTCGTTTATCCCTGATTTTTTTCCTGACCGGGCTCTGCCAATCCCTCTTCGCCCAGTCAGTTCCCGACTATGAAGTTGACGCTGCCTGGCCCAAACGGTTACCCAACAACTGGATCATCGGTCAGGTTGCCGGGATAGATGTTGATGATGATGACAACATCTGGCTCGTACATCGTCCTCATTCACTGACGCCACAAGAAGCCGGGGCCATTCAGAATCCCCCCATTTCACTCTGCTGTGTCCCGGCTCCTTCCGTCCTGCAGTTCGATCCGGAAGGCAACCTGCTCCAGGCCTGGGGTTCCCGCTACTGGAATCTGGAGACCTCAAGCTGGGAGGATGATTCGCCCAACGGGGCCTGGCCCATTAATGAACACGGTATCAAGGTCGACAGCGAAGGCAATGTCTGGCTGGCTGGCAATGGCGATGGTGACTGACCAGGTGCTGAAATACAGTAGTGATGGTTCCGAGCTGCTGCTGGTTATTGGCAGCATAGACCGTAATGCTCCCTATCGTGTAAACAGTAATGACACGACGAGACTTGGCAGACCGGCTGAAATTGATCTTGATGAAGTCGCCCGAGAGGTTTACGTGGCTGATGGTTACGGCAATCGCCGTGTCATTGTGTTTGATATGGATACCGGTGAATACAAACGTCACTGGGGGGCCTATGGTCAGGTGCCCAATGACGAGCCCTTGCCCGCCTATAACCCGGAAGGCGCACCTGCGCCTCAATTTATCGGGCCGGTTCACAGCGTTCGTCTTTCGGATGATGGACTGGTCTATGTGGCGGATCGGGGAGGGGACCGGATACAGGTCTTTGAGAAGGACGGCACCTTTGTCAGTGAACAGCCCATTGCACCCTGGACCCGTGCCTCGGGTTCAGTCTGGGATGTGGAGATTTCACCTACACGCAACCAGCCTTTTTTATTTGTTGCCGATGGCAATAACAACCGGATCTGGATAGTTGACCGTGAGACGCTGGAACTGGTTGGTGAGTTTGGGACCGGCGGCCGCAATGCCGGTTATTTCGACTGGGTTCATAATCTGGCCATCGACTCAGCGGGCAATATTTATACCAGTGAAGTCAATGAAGGCAAGCGGGTACAGAAATTCCGTCCCGTCCCATAGTAAATCAGAGTCCGGAAATAGGGCCTCTCCAAAAAAAGAACCCCGCTGCAGGTCAGTCCTGCAGCGGGGTCTCTGTATCAGCAGTTCGAATTAACCGAACTGTTTAATCGCGGTTTTTGCTACCAGTTCACCCTGGAAGCGGGCACCGGCCAGCTCATTCTCAGAAGGCATACGGGAGCCGTCACCGGCACTGATTGTGGTGGCACCATAGGGAGATCCACCAGTGACTTCATCCAGCTTCATCTGGCCCTGGAAGCTGTAGGGCAGACCAACAATGATCATGCCCAGATGCATCAGATTGGTAATGATGGAGAACAGGGTGGTTTCCTGGCCACCGTGCTGGGTTGCAGTTGACGTAAAGGCAGCACCGATCTTGCCGTTCAGCGCGCCTTTGAACCACAGTCCACCTGTCTGATCCAGGAAGCTGGCCATCTGGGATGCCATGCGGCCATAACGGGTGCCACAGCCAACGATAATAGCGTCATAATTCACCAGATCATCGACTTGTACAACAGGGGCAGCCTGATCCAGCTTGAAATGGTTTTCCTTGGCGATACTTTCCGGGACAGTCTCAGCCACGCGTTTGATATCGACTTCAGCGCCAGCACTTTTGGCGCCTTCGGCAACAGCCTGTGCCATGGTTTCAATGTGGCCATAAGTGGAATAGTAAAGCACCAATACTTTTGCCATCGAGTGTTCTCCTTATTGTTTGAGAGGTTTTGAATCTGCTTGGTTCATTTTCGTAGAGAGGGCACCATAAGATACCTACCGTCTGAATTCAACAGAAAAGTTGCCTTATGTGATGAAGGGGTCCTTGTTGCCTTTGAGACGGATCCAGTTGAGCGAATTCTGCACATGTTCCCGCCGTGCCATGGCTCTCAGCAGGCGGAATTTCCCAGGGAAGTCCATCAGTATCAGGGCCGCAAGCAGTGTCAGAATCCCCTGTCTTGGCAGGACCTGCATGGCAAGACCGATGATAGACAGC
>CAZKJY010000369.1:0-2473 GCA_964553165.1 uncultured Enterobacteriaceae bacterium | reverse complement strand
CATTTCCCGCCGCGGCATGACTTCATAGGTTTTGACGAAGCCACCCAGCGAATTCACATCGGCGACGCCGGGGACGGTACGCAGGGCAGGGCGGATGGTCCAGTCGAGCAGAAAACGCTTTTCCTCCAGGCTCAGCGTGTCACTTTCAATGGTAAACATGAACATGTCACCCAGCGGCGTGCTCATGGGTGCAAGACCGCCGCTGATTCCGGCTGGCAGCGCATCCCAGACATTGTTGATGCGCTCGGTCACCTGCTGACGTGCCCAGTAAATATCCGTGCCTTCCTCAAAATCCAGGGTAATGGAACTCAGGGCATACTTGGTGATGGAACGCAGGATTTCCTGGCGGGGAATACCCAGCAGTTCGACTTCCACCGGTTGGGTGATCAGGGTTTCCACTTCTTCCGGTGTCATCCCCGGAGCCTTGATGATGATTTTGACCTGGGTCGGAGAAATATCCGGAAAAGCGTCAATCGGCAGATTGAGCAGCGCCCGTGTGCCAAAGCCTGTTAGCACAATGGCCAGCAGACAGACCATCAGGCGCTGACTCAGGGAAAACTGGATAAGCTGGCTGAACATTATTCGCCTCCCAGACCCATCTGGATGCCTTTGAGAATGGCAGCGCCCCGGATCACAATTTCTTCACCTGCAACGAGTCCTTCCCGGGCCAGATAATCGGCACCGGCAGGTCGCAGTTGCAGCGAACGGACTTCAAAGCCTTCAGCCGTGCGGACATAAACTGTGGTTTCATCGCCGTTGTGGACCACGGCATCCCCCGGTACAAGGATTCCGGCCTCCGCAGGTGGAATCAACAGGGTCAGTACCTGACCCACCATCAGCTCCGGATTGCCGTTAAAGCTGGCAAGAATACCAACCGTCTGTGACTGCTGAGTGATTTCAAAATCTTTCTGGCGCAGTGTCAGGGAGACGTTGCTGCCTTCGATACGCAGCATTTGTCCAGTGACGAGATTGGCCGCTGCTCGTGCCGGTAGCTCGGCACTGAGCCAGCGTTCCTGACTGCCGAGTCGGGCAATCGGACTGTTGCTCTCTACATAGGTCCCCACGGTCTGCATCAGATGGTCCACGCTGCCGCTTGCCGGACTGCGCAAGGTATAGATGCCGGGTGCAGCGCCATTGAGGCTGGGTGATGCAAGATCCTGCCCGGTAAAGCCGGCCAGGAGCAGTCGGGCATCCAGCGTCTGCAGCTGATTCTGAGCTTCCTGAAACTGGCGCTGTGTCTGCATGAAACGCTGCCGGGAGATAATGCCCTGATCCAGCAGCATGCTGTCCTTGTCCTGTTCAAATTCAGCCTGCTGCAAAGCGATGCGGGCAGCGCGCCAGTCATTCTGAAGCCCCAGCAACTCCTGACTGTAGATAGTCGCAAGCGCAGTTCCGGGGCTCACCATCTGGCCGGGTTCGACCAGCCAGCTTTGCAGGATGCCGCCATAGGGGGCGTTGAGCAGGGAGCTGGTCATGGGAGAATTCACCACGGTAGCCGGGAAACTGTCACCAACTGTGTTGTCTACCGTTCTGACAGGCGCCAGAACGATGCCAAGTCGGTTGAGGTCGCTGTCCTGCAGGGCGATAACTTCCTGGCCAAAAAGCAGCGGGCTGGATAATCCGCAAAGCAGAAAGAGGGTCAGGGATTTCCATAGTTTCATGAAATGCTTCACGGAATGCTTCATGGCATGACTCCGATGGTCTGGTTGAATTCAATAATCAGGCGTTCGCGCTGCAGGAGCAGCAGTTCATTTTGTTTCCGGGCATCAAGCGCTTCCTGCAGCGCCTGGATCACCTGGGTCAGGGTGATTTCTCCCTGGGTAAAGGCTGTCTGTGCCATCTCCCAGCGCTGTTCACTCAGCACGCGCTGCTGATCAGCTATCACAATCTCTTCATTGGTAAGAAACAGTTCATGTTCAACTTCATGCAGGGACTGATTGAGGCTGCGCAGCGTATTCTGGTAAAGCACTTCCACATCCACCTTGTCCCGGCGGGCACTGCTGGTTCGGCTTTCCACCAGGTTTTTGGCCCCAAAGGGAATCGACAGTGACAGGGCAATGCTGTCATTGAAAGGCTGAAAACCGTCACCCCGGCTGCGGCGGCTGCCCAGGCTGATGGTCGGGCTGCCCCTCGCCTCAGCCTGACGCTGCACAATAGTGGCATCTGCCAGGGTGATTTCTGTCTGCAGATACTGCAGGCGGGGATGGCTTTCATCAATGTCTTCGCGATCTGTCAGGGTTTCCGTATAGACATAATCCGGCCTGACCTGCAGACTGGTGAGCACTTCATAGGCTCTTTCGGCATCGACCAGCATGGCTTCAGCTTCGAGTTCGCGGCGCCGTTGTGTAAGAAGCAGATTTTCGGCCTGCATCAGATCCAGTCTGGCCAGCTCCCCTGCATCCACCAGGCTGGAGGTGATGGCGAGGAGATTTTCGGCATTGGCCGTGGCTTCGGCTTCCAGGCGAAGATTGGC
>CAZKJY010000368.1:0-2496 GCA_964553165.1 uncultured Enterobacteriaceae bacterium | reverse complement strand
GGCTTTACCATGCTGGGCACGGGTGTAGATATCCAGCAGGGTGGATTGCGAAAAGGATACCAGTGCGGCGCCGAAGACTCCCTGCAGAATCCGGCACGGAGTCATCTGCGGCAGGGAAGCGGCCAGACCACAAAGTATCGAGCTCAGGGTAAATCCAAAAACGGCGATCAGGAAGATATTCTTGCGTCCGTATCGACCGGCCAACCAGCCGGTCGGCAGGGTCATGATGGCTGAGGCGACAATGTAGGAAGTGAGTACCCAGGTAATCTGGTCCTGTGTGGTCATCAGTGTGCCCTGCATGTGGGGCAGGGCAACATTGGCAATGGTGGTATCCAGCACCTGGATGATGGTGGCCAGCATCACTGAGAGCGTGACCAGAACTTTGGTGCTGCCGTTTAACTCGGTCATATAAGGATGATCTGGTTCAGCGTTGGGTGAACCAGGGCAGGGTACGATTGAACTGGGTGTCGACACTGACCACCGTGCTCATGCCGGCAGTAAGCCCCGCAGGCAGTTCGGCATCGTCAATATCGATATCGACACTGATACGCTGCACCACCTTGACCCAGTTTCCGGTGCTGTTCTGTGCCGGCAACAGGGAAAATTCGGATCCTGTGCCCGGCGTGAAACTGCGGATATGTCCATGCAGTTCCAGATCCGGAAAAGAGTCGACATGGATGCTGGCCTGCTGGCCGAGCTGCAGATGCGTCAGGTCGGTTTCCTTGAAGTTGGCTTCGATCCAGAAATGCGTGTTGTCGACCAGGGAAAACAGGGGCAGGCCGGCATTGATGAACTCGCCGGCATCCAGATCAAAGTTGGCGACAACGCCGGAAAATGGCGCATAGGTTTCGGTCCTTGCCAGATTAAGTCGGGCTGCATCAACTTCTGCCTGCGCCAGTTGTACCTGTGGGTTGGCTTCAACCGGCTGTTCCGGATCGATCAGACGGGCACGAACCAGTTGCACATCCTCCCAGGCTTCCTGCATGAGATTTTCCTGATGGTCCCGCTGGTAGGCGGCCTGATCAAACTGGGCGGTGGAAACGGCACCGCTGGCATGTAATTGCTGCAGTCTGTCATATTCAGTACTGAAATAGTCCAGGTCTTCACGGGCATTTTCAAAGATCACGAGCTTATTACGGTATTCGGCTTTCAGACTTTCGATATCACTGCGGACACCTGCCAGTCGTGCTTCAGCACGGTTAAGCGCGATGCGGTAAGGTTCGTCATTGACCCGAAACAGCAAGTCGCCGGCCTGGACAGGCTGGTGGTCTGTTACATAGACGTCGGTGACACGGCCGCTGATTTCAGTACTGATGGAGACCATCTGCGACTTCAGATAGGCATTGTCGGTTTCAACGTAACGACCACCATGGAGATAGATCCACACACTCACGCCGGCGATAAGCAGTGGCCCCAGCAGAAGCATCAACAGTCTTCTAATTTTTTTCAGTATCATGAGGTCCTCACTTTCATGTTGTCTTCCTGCTGTTTCACGGAGAGGTTGTCGCGCATGAGCTCCAGGGTTTCGTTCAGCTGCTGAATCTGTTGTTTGCTGAGGCCATGCAGGGCTGCCTGTCTGACTTCAGTGCCGATTGCCTGCAGGTTGCGGATGACACCTTCTGCCTCGACCTTCGGGGTCAGGTAAATACGCTTGGCGCGGCGGTCGTCTGGATCATCACGGCGTTCAATCCAGCCATCCCGCTCCATGCGATCGAGCAGGCCGGTTAGCGTGATGGCAGTGACATCCAGAATGCGGGCAAGCTGTTTTTGCTGCATGCCGTCGTTACGCCCGAGATGGGCCAGGAGTCGCCACTGGGAGCGGGTCAGTCCGGTATCCTGAGCCTTGCGTTCAAATTCCCAGCGCATCAGCCTGGCAACATCATGCAGGAGAAAGCCGAGGGTATCATGTGGCATCAGTGCCATATTGCACCTGTTCAGTCGCATTAATTAAGAAGGCATATTATAAGCATGCTAACTAAATTAGCAAGCAGGGCCAGCGTCAGCCGGCTTCCATAATCATGCAAATATTGCACAAATGAATGGAGAGCCGTTTTTTTAAATAAGGCATTGCTTTATTATCCCCAGCCTCTGGCAAAACATATTGAAGAATAAGAAGATGAAAAGACCGATATTATCCTGCCTGTTTCGCTGTTCATTCCTGCTGGCCGTTTCCAACTGGAGCCTTGCCCAGGATCTAAGCTACGACAACCGTGAAGGATTTGATATTGCCGGCATGTGGGCTGCTCTGGTGCTGGAAGACTGGTATGACCGGGTTCCAGGTGCCGGTCTGGGGGCCTATCTGGGTATCCCCATCAATGAAGCGGCCAGACAGAAAGCCGAGACCTGGGATGCCTCCATCCTCTCGCAACCGGAAAGACAGGGGCAGCCACATCCCGCCCAGTATTCTTTTCGTGGGCCGAAACCCGATCTGCGTATAGACCGTATTCTGGATCCGGTGACGGATGAGCTGATCGGCTATGAAACCAATGGCACCTT
>CAZKJY010000367.1:0-2497 GCA_964553165.1 uncultured Enterobacteriaceae bacterium | reverse complement strand
ACTTCCTGCATTTCCAGTATGCTCATAGCCTGGTGCAGCTCGGGGTCAAATGCCTCGCCCTTTGGGTCAAGTGTGTCGACCTTGAAACGCCCGAGTACGTCCAGAAAACTCTTAAGTGTCAGCTCGATGCCTTCTCCCACCGCCTTGAATTCTTCATTGCTGACATCAATGGCGCTGATGGCCCGCTCCAGGTTATCTACCACTGGCAGGAGCTCACCCACGAACTTCTCCAGTGCATATTTGTGAGCGTTTTCAACATCCCGTTCCATACGGCGACGCAGGTTCTGCATCTCCGCCTGGGTGCGTAAAACGTGGTCCTTTGCCTCGGCCAAATCGGCCAACACCTGCTCCACGCTCAGCTCCTGGCTTTCTTCAGCCGTAGATTCCTCCGGCTGAGTTTCGGTAGTCTGTTCCGCCTCCGGCTGCTGTTGTTCCGGTTCCTGCGAATTATGCTTTTCCGTCGACACGCAACGATCCCCCTCTGGACTTTGGTTCACCGGCTATATTGGGTCTTAACAACTAGTTTCAAGGGCAGACGCACTTAAAAATTCTGTATACCATTAGCTTTCGCACAAATCGCAACACTGACTCGGAACAGCCCCTTGCTCACCAGCCTCAGCGTCAACAATTTCACCCTGGTGGAATCTCTGGAAGTGGATTTCAGCGCTGGCATGTCCGCATTGACCGGGGAGACCGGCGCCGGCAAATCCTTGCTGCTGGATGCACTGTCCATGGCCCTTGGAGATAGAGCGGACACCGACCGCATTCGGGAAGGCCAGGAACGGGCAGAAGTAACTGCCCTGTTTGATATTTCGCAAGCCCCCCAGACCCATCAATGGCTGACGGACAATGATTTCGCCAATGACAACGATGAATGCCTGTTGCGGCGGGTGATCACTCGGGAAGGCCGCTCTCGGGGCTACATCAATGGTCAGCCGGTGACGATGCAACAGCTGCGAGAGCTGGGCGAAATGCTGATCGACATTCACAGTCAGCACGAGCATCAGTCCCTATTGCGCAAGGAAAGTCATCGCCAGATTCTGGACGCCTTCGCCGGCAGCAGCGATCTGGCTGCGTCTGTGCGTAACTGTCAGCAACAGTGGAGTCGCCTCAACCAGCAGCTGCAACAGCTCACCAATGCCAGCGATGAGCTGGACGCCCGCAAGGCATTGATACAGTTTCAGCTCCAGGAATTTGAAGAACTGGGTCTGGCTGAGGGCGAACTGGCCCAACTTGAGGAACAACAGCAGCTCTTGGCCAATGCCGAATCCATTCTGAAAGACAGTCACACCCTGATCGAATTATGCCGGGAGGGAGATAATTTCAACCTTCAGGATGGGCTGAACCGTGCTGTACAGCTGTTGAGCGCGATGCCAAACAAGCCCCAAGGGTTACTCGAAGCAGAAAAACTGCTGAACAGTGCGCTGATTGAAGTCGAGGAAGCAGGCCGGGAAGTTCAACATCACCTGGATAGCTTTGAACTGGACCCCGAACAGCTGCAGACCATTGAGGACCGCCTCAGCGCCATCTATCAACTGGCCCGCAAGCACCGCATTCAGGCCGAGCAGCTGACGGAAAAGCAAAATGACCTGCAACATGAACTGGATGAACTGACCGGCGGCGCAGAGAGCCTGGAAACCTTGCAAGGGCAGGTCGATCAGCTACTGGCTCAGTACCAAAAAATGGCACAAGCCCTGAGCCAACAACGTGCAGAAGCCGCCAAACTACTTTCCAGCCAAGTGGAGCAACAGTTCGCCTCCCTATCCATGAAAGGTGCCCGCTTCGTGGTGGAACTTCGCCCTGGAAATCCTGAAAAACCTTCAGCCCATGGCTTGGAAAGTGTGGAGTTTCTTATCGCCACCAATCCAGGGGCAGAACCCAAACCCCTGTCAAAAATTGCTTCCGGTGGCGAGCTGTCCCGTATCAGCCTGGCCATTCAGGTGATCGCCGCCCGCCATGCCACTATTCCAACACTGGTATTTGATGAGGTGGATGTCGGTATTGGCGGTGCCACCGCCAGTGTAGTGGGGGAACTGCTGAGGGAACTGGGCAACCGCGGCCAGGTTATCTGTGTTACCCACCAACCTCAGGTAGCTGCTTGTGCTCACCACCAACTCCTTGTCAGCAAACAGACCGGCACGAACACCGCACACAGCGATATTCAACCCCTTGGAGAATCTGAACGAATTGAGGAGATCGCCCGCATGCTGGGCGGCGCCTCCATCACTGACACCAGTCGCGACCACGCCAGGGAGCTGCTGACTCTGGCCAATCCATCCAGTTGATCTGAGTCAATACTGCCCCTCGAAGAGAATTTTATGCTTTCGCCTCCAACTATCAGGAGGAAAATAAGATGCTAGCAGAAGATACTGCAACCTTGGGTAGAGTCGGCAAATTGATGTTGATGCGAATTGGCGTGATGTTTGTGCTGATTGCCGTGGCATCTACCATCGCCTAGCCCATTTACACCCTGCTGACGACCAAACTCGTCGGCAGG